>JBBRUN010000463.1:0-4571 GCA_038247765.1 Gemmatales bacterium
ACGTTGATGTTCCCCTGGAACGCCGTCACCGCCGAAGTACCCGCCAGCACCAGTGTGCTGCCGTTGGTGACGTTGAACGCAAGCGCGTTCGGCGCGGCGGCCACCCCCGCTAGTGTCGGGCCGTTGAAGGTGGTCGTTTGCGGGCCAAATGTCGTGATACCGGTGGAGCCTGTGCCACCGACGGTGAGCGAGCCGGCGCCACTGAAGGTGTAGCCGGTGCCGACTTGATTCGACGCCGCAGTCAGCGACAGAACCGCCCGTGAGTCCGAGATCGCTGGGTTGCTGACCGTCGAACCGGTTGAGCCGTTCGGCGAGAACAAGGCGATATCCGCCGAAGTTGGTGGTCCGCCGGTCGGCGTCCAGCTCGACGCGGTGGCCCAATCGGTGTTGGAATTATTCCATGTGAAAGTCTGTCCCAGCGCATCGGCGGTCGACATCGTCAGAAGGGCCACGGTCCCCAACAGCAGTCCGAATCGCTTGAGCATCGCATCTCCAACTTCGTTTTTGGACGGAATTCCGTCCGCGCAGAGAAACCCCCGCTAGCTGTACTCCACAAGCATAGCGAGGCTCACGAAATGGCCAGCGCCAATCCGGTGAAGGTTGAATGAAGAGTTTGTGAAGTGGTATGACAAGGGTCGTTTGCGCCGGTCAACCGGACAGTTTACCCCTCTTCCCAGACACTGTTGTAGGCCCCGATGGCTTCGAAATGGGCGATCAGGCGTTGGTAGAAGGGGTGGATCGACAAGGTGGCACTGTCGCCGATGACCAGCAGCGAGCGGCGGGCGCGGGTGAAGGCGACGTTGGTTCGGCGGGTGTCGGCGAGGAAGCCGATCTCGCCTTCGGGGTTCGAGCGGACGAACGAGAACAGAATCGCCTCTTTTTCTTGGCCTTGGAAGCCATCGACGCTATCGACTTCCAACTCCGGCACGTCGGCGAGCTTCTCGCGGATCCACCGGACCTGGGCGCGGTACGGGGTGATGATGCCGACAGCCGACGCGGGTACGCCGGCTTCGAGCATCCGCCGGGCGTATTTGATGGCCAGCTCCGCTTCTAGCGGGTTGCGCCGGCTGCCGCTTTCGGGTTCGCGCTCTTCGTCGTAACTGGCCCCGGCCGTGTCGATGTAGCGCACGGGTTGTTCGGTGAGTTGGCTCGCGGTGACGCCGTCGAGATCGCAAAGCCGGTGATTCGCCACCGATTCGTGGGCGACGAGTGCGCCGTCGTAGAACTCGGCGTTCGAGAAGCCCATGATCGCTTCGTGCATGCGGTGCTGCACCGTCAGCAACCGGGCGACGGTAGCGCCGAAGCCGTTCGCCAGCCGTTCCATCAGGCTGATGCTCAGGCCCTTGCCGGCGGCCTCGGGGGAGATCACCGTCGCGGGCAATTGTTTGTGATCCCCGGCCAGCACGAGTTTGTCCACCCGCAGCAGCGGCAGCCAGCAGGCCGGTTCGGTGCTCTGGCCGGCTTCGTCGATCATGGCCCAATCGAAGCGCCGGCCGATGAGCCGGTCGCTCGTGAGGCCGGTGAGGGTGCCGCAGACGATCCGCGCTTCGTCGAGAATCCGCTCGGCCGCGATGCTTTCGAACTTGCGGGCTTCGCCGAGCAGCGCCCGGGCCTCGCGCCGCAGGGCGGCCTTCTCGCCGGGTTGCGGTTTCTCTTTCGTCCATTTGTCGGCCTGTTGAAACAGCGAATACGCTTCCTTGGCGAACTTGCGGGCTTGGCGACCATCGACGTGTTTTTGCACGAGCATGTCGAGCGCGCGATCCCGAAGTGCCGGGTCGACGCGGGCCGGGTGGCCGACGCGGACCGGTTTCTCGCCGATGGCGATGAGCTTTTCGAGCAGGTTATCGACGGCGTGGTTGCTCGGGGCGCAGGCGAGGACGCGCTCGCCGCGGAGGACGGCTTGGCGGATCGCTTCGACGAGGGTCGTCGTTTTACCGGTGCCCGGCGGGCCGTGGATGATCGCCACATCCTTCGCGCTGAGGGCGAAGCGCACGGCCTCTTGCTGCGGTTCGTTCAAATGGACTGCGAGTTGAAGGTGCGGGAGTTTATCGAATTCGGGCCGGCGTTCACCGAGGAGCACAGTGCGCAGTTCGGCGAGGCGATCGCCGTTGGCGGTGGCCGCGCGGCGAAGGGCTTCTTGCTGGCGCTGCCGGGAGATTTCGTCGGCGGAGAGGTCGAGTCGCCACGTCGCGTCTTCGGTGAGGTCGTCGTCGGGCGGTTCGATGGCGATGCCGATGGTGTTGGCGTCGCGATCGAAGACGACACCCCGGTACGACGGGTGCCGGCGGTTGACGCCGGTCTGGTTCAACACCACGGGCGAGCCGGGTTGCAAACGGTTCGGCGGGAGACGGTCGCTGCGGAGGCTGCGGCTGAACGTGAGCAGCAACCGACCACCGAGGCCGAACTCGGCGTTGCGGATTTCGAGACCGTTGAGGGTCACGCCGTCGCGCAGGCCGGTGTCGGACTGCGCCGCTTTTCGCGCGGCTTCCTGCTCGGCGGCCGCTTCGAGATCGAGCAGGGCGGCCAGTTTGGCGAAGTGCGAAGATTCTAGCGGGGTTCGGGCCATGTTAAAATCACTTCCGTCGGATGGCGAAGTCGAACGGATAGGGCACCTGCTGGTTCACGCAGCGGTAGACCTTCACCGGAAAGAACACCCGGCCGGAGCGCGTCATCGGGAACTCGGCCACCAAAGTCATCGATTCGAAGAAGACGCCGTATTCGCGCCGGGTCTCGGCTTCGGATCCTTCGTCGATCGCCACCATCAATCCCGTGCGGCCGAGGTAGTCTTCGGGCCGGGACCAGAAGGCGAAACCGCGGGCATCGAAGGAGTGGTAGCAGGTCACCGGCACCCGGTTCCGCAAGGCGAACGCCAACTGCCCGCAGTGATCCCACTGATTCGTGAAGAGGAACAGGCCGGGTTCGTCCAGCAGGCCGCGCGCGGTCAGTTCGTCGGCCACCGATTCCCAACCGCTGTAGGCCCGCGTCGGATCGTCCTTCGCCGGAAACGGGAAAAGCCCGGTTCGAATTTGAATGTAGTTCAGCGTCAACACCACCAGCAGTGCGCCGACCCACCACGCCGCCATCCCGCGGAAAGCGCGCGGATGGCTGAGGCGGATCGCGGCCCAACGGGCACCGAGCAACGGATACAGCGGGAGAAATCCGACGACGGGCCAGTGCGGTAAGAATTGCCCGTTGAAGCACGAGGTCGCGAAAAAGAACGCCAACGGTACCCCCGCGAAGATCATCGACATCCGCTCGCCACCGGCAACCGAAGCGAAGCGCCGCAAGCGCCGGCCGAATTCGACGACGAGCCAGAACCAGATCCACGGCAGCAGGAACACGATCGGCCCGATCAGCCAAACGAGGGGCCCGCCGTGGAGCACCGGCACCGCGTTCGAAGTGGCCCGGCCACCTTGGAACCGGAACGACGCCCACTGATTATCGGCATTCCACGCGATCACCGGCGCGAACATCAGCGCGCCGATCAGCACTGCGAGGTACGGGCCGGGTGATCGCAGGACCCGGCGTTTCCCCGGCGTCAGTAGCACGTAAGCCACGACCCCGGCCGGCAGAAGCACGGCGTTGTATTTGCTCAACAGCGCCCCGCCGAAGCCGAGGCCGACGAACAACCATGCCCGCAGTTTGGCCCGTTCGCTCAGTCGGTCGTCGAGGGCGACACTGGCTTGCCACCACGTCAGCAGACCGAAGACGATCAGGGGCGAATCGGGCACGGCGGCCGTCGAACCGTAGGCCGTGAAGAAGTAGGTGAGGGTGAACCCGACGGCCGCCCAGAACCCGGCCCGCTCGCCGAACCAGTGGGTCGTCCACCGGGAAAGAAACCAAGTCGAGCCGGCGCAGAGCAAAATGAAACCGAGCCGCAGGGAGAGGGCGTGGACCCAACCGCCGCAGACGGCCAAGCCGAAGCGGATGATCCACATCGTCATGGGCGGATGATCGAAGTAGCTGAGCGCCGGGTGGCGGGCGTACTGCCAATGGTAGGCTTCGTCGGTGGAGGTGCCGATGGCCGCCGACCAACCGATGCGCAGCAAAGTGGTCAGCGCGATCAACGCCAGCGTCGCGGCGCGCGGCGGGATGACCATCGGCGACTCCGAAATGCGAATCGGTGAGTTGTACCGGAATGGGTAGGCAATCGCAAGCGGCCGCGAGTCACCGGCGTGCGCGGGTCGCGGAATCGACGGTGGAAGGCGAAGGCCTTCGCGAGGTGGCTATCGGGAAGCGATGTCCGCGTCGATCCGCCCCAGCGCTTGCAGCGCGGCTTCGCAAGACGCTTCGTCGGAATCAAACCCGAATCGTCGGAATCTCGGTACTTGCTAGGGCGGCAGGGACTTAGAACCGATTCCGGCGATTTCCTTGACCGCTCATTTCGGTCCTGGGGTTTGTCCGCGGCGTCTGGCTGCCGTATCAGAAGTTCAATCGCAACCCGGAGGGGTGACGCCCGGCTGCAAAAGGGTATATACTCACGCGCACGTCTCCGACCGCGAGTGCCGTATGCCCGACTCCGTCGACCCGACCCTGTCCGCCGATCACGGCAATCCCACGCCCACCAATTC
>JBBRUN010000464.1:0-4571 GCA_038247765.1 Gemmatales bacterium
ACTTCCCGGAGTCGCCGCCAACGTGAGCATCGGCGCACACAGCTCAAATTCCAAATCGTATCCTTCGCGATGTTCTTCGGCGTGAACGTCCCAATGTGGAAACCGTCCGCACCGAGTCGGAAGGCATCGGCTCCACTTTGATAAAAATTGTGCCGTCTCGGCGTTGTCCTGTTCTCGGATGGTTTCAATATCCGCTTATTGAAACCTATTGGCCGATGAACGATCCGATCCGGGAATCCCGGATGGCGTTTGCCACTATCTCGGCCGGGGGCCGATCGGTCGCCCCGATTACGCGCCCGGCCGAGATGCCGCCGCCGGCGAAGAGCATGGAATTGGCGCGTGGCCAGTGGTCGCGGCCCGGCTGTACGGTTCCCTCGGCCGCGCTCGCTACACCGGCGCCGCTGCTGGCGACGTACGAGATCTTCGGCGTCCGACCGAACTCGCCGGGGTCCACTTTAACCAAAACCCTTTTGTCGAAACCCCGGTCGCAGATGTCTTCGACGAGCGCCGCCACGGCCCGATCGAAGTACGGGGCGCGGTGCCGGAGGGCATCGAGCACGTGGTGGTTGACGGCGTGATCGTCCCAGTTCTGCACGCGGCCGCAGAGAGGACCGGACAACTCGCTCGTGACGATCTCAACGCCCGCCTCGACCAGCCGCCGCGTCATCAGGAGCTGGGCACGCTGGCGACCCGCTTCGGCCTCGCGGTCGACGCCGACGGCGAATCCCTCACGGACGTGGTCGCGTCCTTTTTCGGCGGCGGCTCTTCGAACTGCGACACGGGGTCCGATTCCGGCTCGTACGGCGGCGATTGACACTTCCAACATCGAGGACGACACTATGGAACAAGTCAAAAACTACCTGCTCGGGCAAGCGGACAAGATGACCGCGTGGATCGGGCTCATCGGCCTCGCGCTGCTCTTCCTCGGCTTTACGAGTATCCTGGCCCTGCTGTTCGTCGCGCGGGTCGTGCTGCCCGAGACGCAGTTCGGCCAAGTGTTCAAGGTGTGGACGGTCGAGCTCCGAGGACTGGACACGAAATGAAGTCGCTGCCCTGGATCGTCGCTGCCTTGGGACTCGCCGCTGCCTTCGCGTGGGGCGGCCCCGCCGCGCTGGTGATCGCGGCCCTCCTCTCGATCATGGAGGTGTCGCTGTCGTTCGACAACGCGGTGGTGAACGCCGCCGTATTGCGGCGCATGGACCCCAAGTGGCAGCAGCGGTTCCTCACCTGGGGCATCCTGATCGCCGTGTTCGGCATGCGCCTCGTCTTCCCCGTCCTGATCGTCGCGATCGCGGCCGGACTGGGCGTGCTGCAGGTCGCCGTCATGGCGGTGGACGAACCGGCCCGGTACGCCGCCCACCTCGAGGACGCCCACACCGGCATCGCCGCGTTCGGCGGGCTGTTCCTACTGCTGGTGTTCCTCGACTTCGTGTGCGACGAGGTGAAAGAAGTCCACTGGATCGGCTGGGTCGAGCGGAAGCTCGCCTCGCTCGGGCGGTTGGAGGCGGTCGAAGTCGCGGTGGCCCTCGTAGTGCTGCTGCTCGTACAGTTCGCCCTGCCTGAGGCCGAGCGGCTCACGGCGATGATCGCCGGGGTGTCCGGGGTGGCCACGTTCGTCGCGGTCAAGGGCTTCGCCGGGCTGTGCGGCGACCCGGACGCCGCCGTGGGCGTGGCAACGCGTTCCGGCGCGGCGGGGTTCCTATACCTCGAGGTGCTCGACGCGAGCTTCTCTCTGGACGGGGTCATCGGGGCGTTCGCCATCACCACCGACATCGTGGTCATCATGATCGGGCTGGCGATTGGGGCCATGTTCGTCCGGACCATGACCGTTTACTTGGTCCGCAAAGGGACGCTCGAGGAGTACCGGTACCTCGAGCACGGCGCGCACTGGGGCATCGGCGCTCTGGCCGTGATCATGCTGGTGAGTATGCGGGTGGATGTGCCCGAACTCGTCACCGGCTTGATCGGCGTGTCGCTGATCGGGCTGTCGCTGCTCTCGTCCATCCGTTACCGGCGGAGGGCGCATGCCGGATGATCGCCCAGCCGAACAGGGCATGCCGACGCCTCGGCAGGTCGCCGAACTATTGGGCGTCGCGAACCGGAAGCTCCGGCGGATGGCGAAGCAGGACGGGTTCCCGCAACCGGCCCGCTTCAACCGGAAACTCGTCCGCTGGAAGGCGGGCGACAAGCCCGGCGAAACTCACGCGGGCGGTCAAGGCGCTGGTCGGCCAGCACGGGGCCGATGCGATCGAGCAGATGGTAGACCTGTTCGCCGAATAGGCGATTGAAATGGAACTGCCCCCGGTGCTCCGGCGTGCGGCGTCTGTTTGCTTTCGTGGGTCCGCGCTTCCGGCGATACGGTTCCGCCGAGCCATTCGCCAACATCGCGTCGCTCAATGACGGCGTGTCGCGCGTAGAGTACTCGGCGAGCAGCCGTCCGTACTTCTCGCGCTTCCGCAGGACGCAGCGGGCTTCTTTGCCATTTATGAGCAACTGCATGGCTTGCTTCGCCTGCTCGAATCCCACCCCGCATCTTTCGGGCGTGTCGATTCGCGCGAGACGCACGCGCTCGTCGCCGCAGCGGAGCGTGTCGCCGTCGATGGCCGCGCAGAGCGCGAAGATGTCGAGGAGGGTCATGACCGGTCTGCGGGTGCATTCGTTGGCGGCAGGGATTCCAGATCGAGAAGGCTCCGGGCGATACGGCACCCACGACTTCGCCGCCGGCAGCCGAGAAGCTTTGGCCAAGAAGCCGGGATGCCCGGCGTCTTCGGTCAACGGGTCGGCGGCTCACGGGATTGCCAAAACGCCCTCAGCGGCCGGCTCAGGCGTCGGATCCGGCCCTGCGTTCGCGCTTCGATCTCCCGCGCCGCCAGTGGACGCGGGTGCCGAAACTCGTGAGATGCGGAGCCTGCGCGACGGGGCGTTCCTCGACCGCCGCGAGAACGTGTTGGTCTTCGGCAAGCCGGGCTCCGGGAAGACGCACGCCCTGTGCGCCTTGGGCGAGCAGTTGGTGCTGTGGGATACTCGGCCTGGATCGACTCGTAGCACTCGTGGAACATCTCCAGCACACCACCTGGCGATCCTGGAATCCCCTCATCGCAGTAGAACTCCAACCAGTACGCGAATAACGTCTTGGACAACTCCGCGTCCGGGGCCGCATTCGGGGAAGTAATCGGGCTGTTTCTTCACCAACTTCACGAATACGGCGGCGGCGGCGTTCGCCGAGCCGACCACAAATAACAACCCGCTGCGCGGGCAAACGGCGTAGCCGAAGTTCAGGGTCGCCTGGATGCTCTTTTCTTCGCCAGGAGAAGTGGAAAGCGTGTACCGAGGATCTTCATGGCATGAATGCCGAATCCCGAGCCGCGGATGTCACCTCCGCTTCCCTTGCGGTTCTCGATAGCGTGACGAAGGTTATCCCCACCAAGCCGAGGCGGCCGTGGCGGAAGAAGTTTCTCCGGGCATTGGCCAAAATGAGGAACGTCACGCGCTCCTGCCGGGTCGCGGGCATTTCCAAGATGCACGCTTACCGCGTCTTCCATGCGTCCCCCGGTTCGCGGCGGCATGGGAAAGCGCTCTCGAATCCAGCATCGACGTGCTCGAAGCTGAAGCGAGACGCCGGGCCTTGACCGATGACCGGGATGCACTGTTGATGTTCTTGCTCCGGGGGCTTCGTGCCAGAGTGTACGGCGACAAGCGGAAGCTGGAGCACTCGGGCGGATCGGATCCGATCCGCGTCGAGCAATCGGGTACCCTGCAAGTCCGGCATTCTCTAACGGCCCAGGACGTTGCGCGAGTGCCGGCAGATGCTCAGCGAGATCCCCATTTCTGGGGATGCCGAGTGCACAAACCCAATGGTGACGCCGATGCACCCAAGACAACACGGACACGGCGTTCTGCGGGTCGGTGCCATCCGCCACCGAGTTCCGGGGAGAGTGCTCAACGTCCGTTAAACGGACGTTGAGTGACTGATGCGACAAGATGCTTCTGGAAAATGAGCAAGTGCGCTACTCAACGATAATCGCGTTCGATTTTGCTACTGATTTCCGCTTGTTTCCCATAGGGCCGATGCGCAGTGACCACCCCAGTCGCTGGCAAACGCGAGGGTAGACTTGACCACCCACCAAGTCGATTCGGCGCTGTTGGTGTTCCCAGCCCCGCTTTCCGGAGGCACGATTCTGGTGGACGAAGTGCTGCTCGGCAATGCTGATTTGCACCAGCAAGATAGGGAGCGAACTCTTCATCCTTGATAACAGCGACGCCGACTGGAGGGTACTGCGTTATCTGCACGACTGGTGCCCGATTCGAAAGCCTTCGACATCGCCACCGCTCCATCGAAATCGGCTTGAACGTCCACGAGATAGTCGAACGTTCCTGCACAACTGACATCGCGTTCCTCCACACTTCGCGTACTGTTTCTTCAAACGCATCTGCGAGCACGGATTCGATGCCGAATCAAACTCCACCCTTTTACGCACACTCCGTGGCCGGCCAGTGTCAGCCGACGCCACAGTGGCAGTTGCTTCGGGATCATTTGAAGAGCGTGGCCAATCTCGCCGGTCAATTCGCGC
>JBBRUN010000465.1:0-4561 GCA_038247765.1 Gemmatales bacterium
ATCACGAAAAGCCTCGCTTACCACGGCTTTAAGAAGATCATCCTGCTGAACGGGCACGGCTCGAACATGCCGAACCTCGATCTCGTGGCCCGGCGGACGAACTTGGAAACGGACGCCGAGTGTACGCTGATCGCGTGGTGGAACCTGTTGAGCGTGGACAAAGCCTTCATGCCATCCTGGCGCGAGAGCAAGTTCCCCGGCGGCTGCTCGCACGCCTGCGAACTGGAGACAAGCCTTTACCTCTACCTCGACGGCGACAACGTCCGCAAGGACCTCATCAAGAGCGGCACGATCAGCTTCAACGAAGAGGGCAGCCCATTCAATTGGGTCGATCTCTTCACGGCCGGTGCCGCCACGACCGTGTCGTGGACGAGCAGTTATTCGGACACCGGCGTGCTGGGCGACGCGGAATTGGCGACCGAAGAGAAGGGGCGACGGGTCTACGTGGAAGCGGTGAAGCAGCTCGTGAGCTACGCGACGTGGTGGAAAGACCGGCCGAAGGACGTGAGGAAGGACCGGCACCGCGTGCCGCCGACGATGCCGCTGCCGTGGGGGCAACGGCCGGTGGGGTGAGCCGCACTCATGAGCGATACCGAAGCACCACGGAGAAAGAATTACCCCAGGCGCGCTGTGGGCGTCGTCATTTGTTTCGCGCCCGTGGCACTGTTCGTAGCCTCCTTGCTCTTCGATTTGCTCTCGACTCGGGAGAGTTGGCTGGAAACTTTGAGTGTGATCGGACTGGCGATAGGGAGTTTCCCCTTGCCATGCATCAACTTCTATTTGACATTTATTCGGCCGTGGCGGCACGTGCGGCGTCACGGTTCGCTCGAAGGGCACCGAAACATATCTGGGATACCCGTTATAGGAACGATCTTGGTAATTTTCGGCGGGGCTACTGCGTTCGGAGATTGGCGCTCGGCGATCATCGGACTTCTCGCACTCGCTCTGGATCCATGTGGCGTGCCGTGGATCCCGATTTGGACGTGGCACGATCGCTCAACCTGGGATGGATGACCTCGTCCTTATCGATCCGAATGGAACAGCGCGATTACATCGCGGGCGTTCTCGAACGCTTCTTCCAAACTTTCGGCTTGGGTCAAGACATCGGGATTGAAGGGTGCCGTCACGACGTAGCCACCTTCTTCGGCAACTTCGAGCAGCAGGACCAACTTGCCATCGGTCACCGTGAATTGCGTCGCTTTCTTGGCCATCGCTTCTTCCTCGAATTCGTCGGGCGTATTCTAGCACGCACCGCAATCGGAGATAGCCCATGCTCATTCAAGACATCCGACTCACCGGTCTCTCGGGCGGAACCGTCGAAGGGGGCTGGGCCGAGGAACTCGCGCCCGACGACAACGTCCACACCATCGTCGAAGTCATCACCGATTCGGGCCTCGTCGGCGTCGGCAGCGTCTTCACCAGCCGCGATCTCGTCGCGGGGGCGGTGAAGCTGCTCCGGCCGTGGATCATCGGGCAGCGCGCCGACGAACCGGCGAAGGTGAGCGAGACGCTCCGGCAGAACACCTTCTGGCAGGGCCGCGGCGGATCGGTCGAACACGCCATCAGCGGCATCGACATCGCGCTGTGGGATCTGTTCGGCAAAGTCGTGAACCAGCCCGTCGCCCGCCTGCTCGGCGGCGTCTACCGCACGAAGATCAAACCCTACGGCTCGCTGCTGTTCGACGAAATCGATCCGCTGCGCGAAAAGCTGAAGCAAGCGGTGGCGCGCGGGTTCAAAGCCATCAAGCTCGGGTGGAAGCCGTTCGGGCGACGCGACTCGAAGACCGACGAAGCCCTCGTTGCCGCGGCGCGGGAGACGGTCGGCCCGGGTGTGGAATTGATGATCGACGCCGGCGGGAGCGAAGCCTTTTGGCCGCACGGCTACAAATGGGCGTTGCGAACGGCGCAGATGCTCGCGAACTACGACGTGACGTGGTTCGAAGAAGCGCTACCGCCGGACGACATCGCCGGGTTCGCGGAACTCCGCCGGCATTCGCCGGTGCCCATCGCGACGGGCGAAGTCTTCACGCGCCGCCAAAGCTTCCGTCCGCTCTTCGATCAGATGGCCGTGGACATCGTCCAGCCCGACTGCACGAAATGTGGCGGGCTGACCGAAGCTTGGAGGATCGCTTGGAGCGCCTACGAGCACAACGTGCTCTGGGTGCCGCACGGGTGGAACACCGCCGTCGGTTTGGCCGCGGACATCCAACTCGCCTGCGCGTTGCCGGTAGCGAAGTATGTCGAGTTTCTGACGCCGTCGCCGTACGTCGATGACCTCATCACCGTGCCGTTCCGACCCGATGCCGAGGGGTTTCTGACACTGCCCGACAAGCCGGGCCTCGGCATTGAATTGAACGCGGACGCTCTGAACCGCTTCGGCGCTTGACGGCCGAGGCAACCCTGTTGGGAGCCTGACTTGGTTCCTGCTGTGGAGTGGGCCGAGCCAGATCGACACGTGGGGTCCGAAACCGAACGCGACGGAAAACGTCCGCGGGTCGTTCAAGCCGATCGCCGCGACCGTGCCCGGCATCCAGATTTCCGAGCACTTCCCGAGTTGGCCTAGCGGGCGAAGCAACACCATCGTGCGCTTCATGACGCACACCGACCCGGCCCACCTATCGCCGACGCACCACCTGATGACCGGCCGCATCGTAGCGAAGGTGAACTCGGGCGGACGCCGAAGGCCGAAGGGGGTCGCCGGCAGCACTGGCCGAAGTGCTTCTCGGCAGTCCTCGCGGGTGGGGGCATTCAGGCTGGAACATCTATGGAGTTAGCGACAAGCACGGCGCCGCCCCGGCGGAGAACCCGACGAGCCGCTGCCGCAGCGTGAACGGGCCATCATGTGGTTCCTGCCGGTGTCCGGGTCGCTGGTGATCTTCCCCGTGCTCGTCACGAGTTGGGCCGACCAACCCCATTGGTACATCTGGGCGATCCTGATGACGACAGTGACGCTGGGCCTCACCCTCGGCGGTTGGGCCTTCTGGAAGAATTCGGAAAAGCTCTTCGACCGGGAGACGGTCCTAGCGACGTGACGAGCCTCTGGAAGACCGGCAAAACGACCGTCCTCGCCGGGATGCTCCGCTGCCTCGAAACCGGCGAACCATTCTTCGGCCGTGCGACCCGGCCGGCGCGGGCGTGGGTCGTCTCGGAGGAATCGCGGTCGCACTGGCGCGAACGGCTCGCACTCGTGCCGATCGGCGCGCACGTCCAACTGATCGCCCGGCCCTTCCGCGGCCGGCCGACCCTCGACGATTGGAACGAATTGGTAGACCGGGCCATTGCCGCGAAGCCCGACCTCTTCGTCGTCGATCCGCTGGCGTCGTTCCTGCCGGGGCGGTGCGAATCGGATGCGGCGAGCCTGCTCGAAGCGCTCCAGCCGCTCCTCCGGCTCACGGCCGTGGGAACTGAGCCGCGCCGGCTCCACCGACACCGACTCCAACTGCCGGTTGCTCCGCTCGCAATCCCGGCGCGCCGGAGTGCCGGCGCGGCTTTGCTACGAGTGGGATCCCGCCACCGGCGACTTCGCCGTCGTCCCCGATCTCAAGTCCCGGCAGTTCGAAGAGCACGGCAAGACGATCCTCGAAATCCTCCGCGACCGCACGGAATCGTCCGAAGCCCTCAACCTCAAACCCGGGCGATTTTTTCGTTTCATGAAATGTCAAGAAACTCCGGCCGTTTCACGAAACCCACAAAAATCCTTGCATTCCGTTGCGTCGAATATCGTGAAATGCAGCTTGACACACGGACGGGGGACGCCTACAAAATGCTAAGAAATCAGGGGTTTGGATGGATTTAGGGCTTGGGCAAAGTCTGCTTTCGTAAAGCCTCGCGTTCGAGGTTGACTGAGTCGCCGGATCGAAGAATCCGGTATCCTCACGTTGCCTCGCATCACCTCCAAATAGTGCGAGCAGGCGAATTTTACTTGCGCCGGCACATTCCGGATGAATTCCGAGCGACTGGCGACGGATGTATGTTGATCGATATCGGGTGGGTGCCGTGGAGGAGTCGATGGCGGGTTCCGAGACATCTCAGCGGGAACATTTTGCGGAGCTTCTCAGTGAGAATCGTAGCCAGGCCGCGTTGCCGGGTTGCCTGGAGAAGCTAGACGAACCCAATCGCCGGTTGATCGCGGAGTGTTATGAACGCGGCACCGAGGTTGCGGTGATCGCTCAACGGCTCGGCCGCACGGCACCGAGTGTTCACAACACGCTCCACCGCATCCGGCGGATGTTATTCGAGTGCATAGAACGCAATATCGCTCACACGGCGAGGTAATGAGTCATGTCAAAGATGTTTCCCGTGTCCGACCGCCTTCGCAATTTGATCGATGCCTATCTCGACGGGTCGATGGACGAACCCGGGCTCCAGGAGTTAGAGGATGCGCTGAAAACCGATGCTTCGGCGCGACGGTACTTCGCACGATACTCGCAGACGCATACGGATCTCGCATTGGAACTCGCGGCACGCAATGCCGGAGAAAGGGCATTGAGTCAGATTGTCGATCCCCCCGCTGAACATGTGGTCTTACCTTCCCGACGTTATGGATCGCGGCCTTCGTTTC
>JBBRUN010000466.1:0-4533 GCA_038247765.1 Gemmatales bacterium
GGGCATCCGGAATCGACGTGTCCGAAGAGCTGGCGGCATACGTACGCGACCCTCTTGCAGGATGCCAACGTCGATCCGCTCATCCGGCAGCAGGCGATGGGCCACAAGCCCTCGCTCGGTGGCGGACTGGGGATGACGGCGAACTACACCCACACGCGTCCGGAAACCCGCAAAGAGCAGATTGAGGCGGCACTGCGATTCTGGCCCGCATCGCTGGCGTACTGCCGCGAGCGGCTTGGGATAGCTTAGGACCTGTTCAAGATCTATTCCGTGAACTCGACTCCCAGTGTAGGCTATTGAGCACTCCAAGAAAGGGGTAGGGCCGAGCCGCGTCGCGTTGAGGCCGCGATCTCCGGCGACCTTGCCGGAACACGTCCGTGGAGCGTTCGGATTTCTCAACACTTTCTTGACACTTTCTCGACATCCCGGTACGCTTCCCATTCGGGAGACCGCCGCATGTTCGAGCCGAATTACCGCATCACCGGCAAAGTCGCCATGGCGCTCATGAGCATTGAGGCCGACCGCCAAGTCGTCGCCACACTGCCGCTCACCGCTCCGATGCTCGATTCGTTGCGGCGGACGGCCCGACTCCTTTCCACGCATTTTTCCACGCAGATCGAGGGCAATCAACTCAGTCCGTCCCAGGTGCAAGCCGTCGTCGAGGGCAAAGGCAACTTCCCCGGACGCGAACGCGATGAAGCCGAAGTCCGCCACTACTTCACCGCACTTGAATTCGTGGAAGATCGCGGCGATCATCCGGCCGTTCTCGCCGAGAAAGAGATTCAAACGATCCACGGGCTGGTCATGACCGGGAAGGCAAAGCCGACGCCATACCGCGACGGGCAAAACGTCATCCGGGATTCCCGCACTGGTCGCACCGTGTACATGCCACCCGAGGCCAAGGACGTGCGGGTGCTGATGAAGGAGCTGGTACGGTGGGTGAACGAATCGGTCGCCGAAGCCGAACTGCCGGTGCCGGTGGTGGTCGCTCTCGCCCACTACCAGTTCGCGACAATCCACCCCTACTTCGATGGCAATGGGCGAACCGCACGGTTGCTGACCAACTTGCTGCTGCACCGCAGCGGCTACGGATTGAACGGCATCTATTCGCTGGAAGAGTACTACGCCGCCAACTTGGACCGGTATTACGCCGGGCTGGCGGTGGGCGACAGCCACAACTACTACTTCGGCCGAGCGGAGGGCGACGTGACACCGTTCGTGACGTACTTCTGCCTCGGCATGGCCGATGCTTTTGCCAAGGTCCGGACGCGAGCGGAAGAAGCAAGCCGACTCGATGCCGCCGATCAGTCTCCCGTGTTACGGACACTCACCCCGCAGCAGCGGCAAGCACTTGGGCTTTTCCTCCGGATGAAAGAAGTCACTCGCAATGATGTGGCGGCTTTCTTCAAACTCCCGGCGAGGCAGGCGTATTTGCTTTGCACACGATGGCTCAAGGCAGGCTTCCTGGTCGTCGGCAATTCATCGACGAAGGGGCGGAGTTACCGGTTGGCCGATGAGTACGAAGGGCTGGTGAGTCCGGCCGCGAAGCCCGTGACGAAGCCCCGGAAGCCAAAACCGAAACGCTGAATGCAACACGGAAGCGGTCGGCTCAGCCAAGCGTCCAGCCGTTCTTCGCGCCTGTCAGCACGTAGGCTTCGATTTCTTGCCATTCCTGCGGCGTCAGCGATTCGGGCTGACGGTCCTTGAACTTGCCGCCGTACATCTTCGTCGTCCAAGCGAGACGAACGGGCACCACTTGCGAGAGGTAGCCGAGGCACTGACGCATCCCATTCTCCCCTTCCGCGTCGCAGTCGAGGAACACGGTGACGATGCCACCGGCGAGTTCGCGGGCGAGTTTGGCCGTCTTCTCGGCTTGATCGCGCGTAATCGTATTTGAGCAGAGGCCGACCGAGGGAACGCCGAGCGTATCGAGCTTGATGACATCATTGGAACCTTCGACGACGACGAGGCCCAGGACTTTCAGCTTTTCGGCATGGAGGGGATCGCGCAGGCGATGCTGGCCGAACAGTTCCAAACCGCGATGGAAGCCCTTCACGAAGTGAAACTTTTCCGGCTCACGGTCGCTCTTGTCGGTGGCCGACCAACTCTTGTGCTTGTCCTCGAAGTCCGGATCGCGGCCGAACCACGTCAGGATGTCGCCGGATTCCGAGCGGTACGGATACACGACCTTACCCCGCATCGTTCCCCCGCTCTTGTCGTCGCCACCCGCATCGCGCGGCAGGTAACCCGCACTCCACTTCTTACACACCTCGGGAGTGAGGAAGGGGCGGCGGCAGAAGTAGGCCGACGCTCCGGGCGGCATCGCAGCCACGTCGATTACGAACTTCCAATCCAACTCGGTGAGCCCCCGCGCCCGCACGTTCTCGGAGTCCTTGAGCGGCAGGTTCACCTTGGGCGGAGCCGTTTTTACTTCCGTCGCAGCGACGGGAGTCTCGCTCCGGACCACTCCCCCAATCATCGCCTGGATGTCGGTCGCGATCGCCTTGAACCGGTCGCCGCGCGGTTTGCCGCCGGCAGCACTGCCCGGCTTCATCAGGTCACAGAGCGAGACCAGGTTTCCGCTCTTGCCGCAGCCGTACTGGTGGCAGTGCCATTGTTTGGCCGGATGCTCGGTCTGGATGGCCAAAGCCCGGTCGCCGGTTTCGGTGGTGCGCCCGCACTGCAGGAAGCATTTGGCCCGCGTTTCCGCGCCGACTTTGTGCAGTTCGGGCAGGGTGACGCCGTAGAATGCCGCCGCTTGTTCGAGCGACACCTGCGGCATCAGGCCATCGACCTTAATGAACGAAGCCTTCTTTTCGGGAACCATGCAAGAGGAAGGAAGTGATTGAGACAGGAGGCACATGCTACGCTTCTCTCCTTTCTCATGGCAACCCCCACCTCGAACGTGCTGCTGACCGGGCGCGACCTCGATATCCTCGCGGCCCTCGACCGCTGCCCGCTCACCGCCGAGCAGATGCACGCACTCAGCTGGACATTTGCGCTGCCGTTCACGTCGGAACGTCGCGTTCGCGAACGCCTGCAACAACTCGGTGCCGCAGGCCGGGTGCGTCGGTGGCACTACGCCACCGCCGGCCGCGGAGCCCTCGGTTATTACACCTTAAGCCCGCTTGGATTCCAGATCCTCCACGGCGACAGCGAACGCTATGCCCCCAAGCGTGCCTTCGCGCCGGTAGGTCTGGCCCGCCAGCACCACACGTATTGCCTGGCCGAGTTCATCGTCCACCTCGCCATTGCCACGCACCAGGCCGGATGGAAACTCACCGGCTTTTACCGCGAGAATGCCTGTCGCCTGCCCGTGGGCGACGAGGTGATCTACCCCGACTGTGCCTTCCAACTCGTGGCGGAGGGTCGGCCGCCGCATTCGTTCTTCGTCGAACTCGACAACTCGACGGAGGTGATCCGCTCCGACGCCGACCGCGATTCCTGGCAGCGAAAGCTGCGGCTGTACGACGCCTTTCAGGATAGTGTGCCCGACCGCTTCCGCGTCATCGTCCTGGCCACCCGTAGTTCCGAACGCATCCAACACATCCTCGATGCGGCCCGCGATGTCGTACGCAATCCCCAACGCACCCTCATCTACGGCGGAACGCTCCGAGACTTCCTCGCCCGGCCCGATGCGCTCGTGGCACCGTGCTTCCGCGATCATGCCGGTCGCCGCCGTGCGATCGTGTGGCACGCCCGTCCGGTGTTGACGGATTCCAAGAACGACCCTTGCGAACCTGCCCCTGCGCCGTGCTACGCTGTTCCTCCTGTGGTCGCATCGGCAACCCCGGCGTAGGCGTCGTGAACCACACGCGCTTCCCTCTCCGCCAACACAAGCCCGCGAGTGAGGCTTCGGGGTTCGTGTTGGACGGCCGAACGCCCCTCGCGACAGGCTTCGCGGATTGGGCCAGCGCCAGGCGGGACCGCAGCTACACCCCAGGCCCCGCTCCCGCACTGACGCACACTGCGGGAGCGGGTGAATCCCAACTCTGTCCTCATGCTCCTCGCACTTCGCGTCCCGGCTGACAATCCCCGCGGCCCGTTGTTCGTCGAGCAAGCCTTTGCTGGGATCCACCAGGGCAACTCCAAGCGCGTTCCCATCGGCTGTGGCATCATGTCGGTGGACGGCGAGGTGACGCTGTTCTGTCGCTTCCCCAAGCCGCTCAAGGGGCTCGTCGAACGCCAGCTCTACGCCCAATTCCCCGACGCCTCGCTGGGAGCTCTACCCGAAACTCCGCTGCAGTCCGGCGACTGCACGTGGAGCCGCACGCTCGAAATCCGACCCGACCTCTTTCCGATCCGGCGCTACACCCAGTTCGAGGACGCCCTCGGCCGGCAGTTGGCCGATCCGCTGAGCGCGATTCTCGCGGCCATCCATCGCGATGCAGCACTCGGCGTGCACGCGCACGTCGAGTTCACTAAAGTGGACCCCATTTGCAAGACCAAAAAAGAGCGTTCGAGAGCTCCCTTTCTGCCAGTGTGATTTTTGGCTGTCATCGTTCTGTCATTGACCCGGTGCGGGACGATGAC
>JBBRUN010000467.1:0-4528 GCA_038247765.1 Gemmatales bacterium
AATTCGCCGGTCCAATTCTGGTGGTAGCTCGTATGCAACCGCCCGGCTCAGAGCCTTGGCCGACGACCGCAGTGCCGCCTCGCGCGTCGAATCTGACATTGGGGTTGCGACCATAATGAAACCGCCATTGGGTAGAGTCGGTATGCGCGTTAAACAATCCCACGAAAAGCGTTGCCGCCGTGTTAACCAAATCCCGACCGGATTGGCCTTGCTAGGGCGCAACCGCGAGGCGGCGAAACCCCATATTGCGGATCGAGTAGTCCGGCGCGCTGTTCGCCGCACTTCTTGACTACTTCTCCCCATCCCGTGGGATCAGCTTCATTAACCGCTCGACGATGTCGTCCGGGGTCACGCCTTCGGCCTCGGCGATGTAGTTCGTCATGATGCGGTGCCGCAGGACCGGCAGCGCCACCGACTTCACGTCGTCGAGCGCGACGTACGCCCGGCCGGTCATGATCGCCCGCGCCTTCGCCGCGAGGATGAGGTTCTGCCCCGCCCGCGGGCCGGCACCGAACGAGACGTACTTCTTCACGAAGTCCGGGATCGGGTGCGGATCGGCTTCGCCCGGTTGCGGCTTCGGCCGGGTGTAGCGGGCCAGCCGCGCCGCGTAACGGATGACGTACTGCGCCGCCGGGATCTTCAGCACCAACTCTTGCATGCTCAGGATTTCCGGCCCGGAGATGACCCGCTGCACGGTGCGCTTGATCGAGCCCGTCGTCGCTTCGATGATCCGGCACTCGTCGTCTTCAACCGGGTAATCGACCTTGATGTTGAACATGAAGCGATCTTGCTGCGCCTCGGGTAGCGGATACGTGCCTTCTTGCTCGATGGGGTTTTGCGTCGCCAGCACGAAGAACGGATTCGGCAGGGTGTGCCGGGCGCCGCCGACGGTCACTTGGCGCTCTTGCATCGCTTCCAGCAAGGCCGCTTGCGTCTTCGGCGGCGTGCGGTTGATTTCGTCGGCCAACACGATGTTGGCGAAGATCGGCCCCGGCACGAAGCGGAACCCGCGCTGACCGGTGGTTCTGTCGTCGTACAAGATTTCCGTGCCGGTGATGTCCGTCGGCATCAGATCCGGGGTGAACTGCACGCGGTTGAAGCTGAGGTTCATGCCGTCCGCGAGCGTGCGGATCATCAGAGTCTTGGCGAGGCCAGGGACGCCGACGAGCAAGCAGTGCCCGCGGGACAGAATCGCGAGGATCAGTTGTTCGAGCACCGGGCGCTGGCCGACTATGATCTTCTCGCATTCGTCGAGGAGTCGCCGGCAGGTGACGCGCAGTTGTTCGGAGGTGCGGACTTCATCTTCGCCCATGATGATCGGGGTCAACTCGGGTTCATCCACGTGATCGGCTCCGCTTTTCAACCGTGCCACTTTGAAACTCTCTCTCACGAGCCACCGGGCTTGTCCCGGTGGTGCCGCGCGTCACCCACCGGAGCAAGCCCGGTGGGTCGTCGGCTTAAACTGCCTCTTCGGCGGGCGCTGCCGGTGCCGCCGCGAACGCTCGGCTCACCGCGTCCATCAGTTTCTCGGTGGCGAACGGCTTGCGGATGTATTCGATCACGCCCAAGAACTCCGCGTAGGCCTTGTGCCGACTCCCTTCGTTCGCCGTGATCATTATGAATGGCGGGGCGTCGGCTTTGCCTTTGAAGTGCTCGAGCACCGGGTAGCCGCCCATCCGCGGCATCATCATGTCGAGGATCACCAAGTCTGGCTTTTTGTCGTAGATGGTGTTCTTGCCCTGGTGGCCATCGTGGGCGTGGATCACATTGTACCCCTGCCGTTCGAGCATCATCCGCAGTCCGTCCACCAATTCGCGGTCGTCGTCCACGATCAGAATCGTCTTCGCGTCGGCCATGCCCGTGCCCTCCTGTCGATCGCAACCTCCCTTCAACTTATCAGCGCGAGGGGCCGGTGTCACGCGGCATCGCACTTCCCCTTCCCACGCAGGCCCCCGTTCGCTATCCCCGGCGGTCGATGATCCGTCCTCCGGGAGGCTCCGCCGATGTTCCGCGCCCTGATCGCCTGCACCGCAGCGCTCGTGTCCGTCTCGTTCGCCGGCGCCGACGAGGCACCGAAGCTGCGCTTCGCTTGGCCGAAAGATTCCGCGACGCCGTACCAAGTGGTACAAACGACGACGGTTCAAGAAACGACCCTCGACGAACAATCGAAGAAGCCGGTGGAAATCACCACCGTCACGAAGCTGACCATCGGCAAGAAATGGCTCGTGAAGTCGGTCGATACCGATGGCGGCGCCACGCTCGAACTCATCACGACGGCGTTGAAGCAAGAAATCACGCAGACCGTCGGCGACGCCAAACCGGTGGCGCGCGTCCTCGATTCGGCCAGTGCCGAGGACGCGAAGGGGATGACGTTCCTGAACAAACCGATCTTCTCGTTGAAGCTCGATCCCATCGGCAAAATCTCGGACGTGAAGTCGGAGAACCCCGCCGCGGCGGATCGCCTCCAAGCCGATCTGCCTTTCAAGTTGCACCTGCCCGACGCGGCTCCGGCGGCCAACAGCACCTGGGAGCGCGCTTTTGAACTGAAACTTCCGCCGCCGCTGGGCACCGGGGAGAAGTTCGATGCGACCCAGAAATTCACCTTCAAAGGGATGAACAAGGACTTCGCGATCATCGGCGTGGCCACGTCGTTGAAGACGCCGCTCGACGACGCGGCCGTGATGCCGGCGATCGTCCCGATGCTTTGGGAAGGGGAGGTCTTCTTCAACGCGAAGTCGGGGCAGTACCACGGGGCGAAACTGACCATCAAGAAGGAAATCGCCAACCACCAAGGCGAGGGGACGAAGTTCCGCTACACCAGCGAGTACACCGAAGCCTTGGCGAAGTAAGGGCCACGGCGTACTGAACCCCCCGTTCCGAGTGGATTGCGCGAACACGGCGTGAAGATTGGGAGAATCGGTGAATCTTACACTCGAACTCGGCCGCGGCGGGTGTACCCTCGACTATGGGTAACTCGGAGGAGTACCCGCTGAAATCTTCATCTGGAGTCATCCATGAATCGCCGCCGTCGTGGGTTCACGCTCATCGAACTCCTTGTCGTCATCGCGATCATCGCGATCCTGATCGGGCTATTGTTGCCCGCCGTGCAAAAAGTCCGTGAAGCGGCCGCTCGAATGAGCTGCAGCAACAACCTCAAACAACTCGGCCTCGCCTCGGCCAACTACGAGAGCAGCTTCGGGAAACTCCCGCCGAGTTTGATCGTGAACATCGGCAATCCGCCCGGCGGCGCCGGTCAACCCGGTTCGCCTTTCCCCGCTATCGTTCATTCGTGGGCGGTAAACCTGCTCCCGTACATCGAGCAAGAAAACATCTTCCGCCAGTACAATATGAGATTTCCTTGGTTCGCAGTCGTCCCCGGCTTGGTGGACAACCAAACCCCGCTGAGGAACAAGATTAAGACTTTCATTTGCCCCTCGACCCCGGGCGGCGCTGATCGCACGGTCTCCGGCACATTCTCATTCGGGGCATCGTTCCCCTACACCGGCTTGGGCGTCACCGACTACGCCACCAACAGTTCGATCAACCCCGGCTCCATCACGTTCTTCGGTTACCCCGCCGGCACGGGCCAATTTTCCCTCTTCAGTGGAATGCGGCCCCAATTGGAAGGCGCCGGCGTGCCTATTTTGGGTGTGGCCCCTTCGCAAGCCAACACGATGGTCGGCATCACCGACGGCACGAGCAACACGATCCTCCTGTGCGAATCGGCTGGTCGCCCGGATCTTTACATCGGCGGTGCCAGACAAACGGGCGCAAACAACGACGGCGGTTGGGGCCACCACGAAAACGACTACGGCCTCGACGGCGCCGTGTCCAAAACGAACCGCAGCTCGCCGGGCAACTGCGTCATCAACTGCCACAACGATAACGAAACCTACGCCTTCCACACGGGCGGGGCCATGCACGCCTTCGTCGATGGCTCGGTGCGGTTTATCAAAGAGAGCATCAGCCCGCAGACCTATGCGGCGCTCATCACGGCCCAAGGTGGCTCATTGACCGCTGCCGAAACCAGCCCGAGCACCGACTGATCCCGAGTCACCGGAGACGCAACATGTTGAAAATCTCGACCCCGGCCAGCGTTCTGCTGGCCGGGCTGTTCTTTATCTCGGCCGGTTGCGGCGATTCGTCGAAACCGGCGACGGTTCCGGCGACGGGCAGCGTGACATACAAGAAAACTAAACCCGCCGCCGGGGCGTTAATCGTCTTCCACCCAACCGATCCCGCGCTCGAAAAGAAGATCGGCGGGAAGCCGTTCGCGACCGTGAAGGAAGATGGCACTTATGTATTGACCAGCTATGCCGAAGGGGACGGTGCCCCCGAGGGCGAGTATGGCGTGACTGTGCAATGGCAAGCGAAAGCTAAGGAAGGCAAACTTTCGCTTGGCTCCGAAGGCGCCAGCGGCGCCTCGATGATCAACCAAGCCAAGTACGGGAACCCCGCGCTGCCCTTCCAGAAAGTGACCGTGAAGAAGGGCGACAAGAACGAGTTCACATTCGACGTGGATTGACAG
>JBBRUN010000468.1:0-4527 GCA_038247765.1 Gemmatales bacterium
ACCTCGTCATCCCCGCCGATAAACCCGAACTTGCTATTGTGCTCACGGGTGCCGAGACCGCCCCGTCGAATGCCGTGCTGATCACCGTCACCGGCACGGCCGGGAACCTCGCGCGGTCGGCGACGGCACCGATCCCGGGCAACCTCGCAGCGAAGCCCACTGGTGACGAGCGGACCGCATCGATCCTGATCGCACCGACGCTGACTCCAAGGCTCAAGTTGGTGGCGGTCGAAGCCGACGGCGGGCGGAAGGTTCACCGGGGGAGCACGCACCCGGCCGAGGTGACGCTCGAGCGCATCAACGGCTTCGCCGGGGAAGTCAGTTTGCAAATGTCGGCGGCGCAGTCGTATCAACGGCAGGGGATAACCGGGCCGGACCTGATCGTTCCCGCCAACGCGGATCGCGCCTTCTACCCCTGCTTCATGCCCGAGTGGCTCGAAACGACGCGCACCTCGCGCATGGAACTCATCGGCGTCGTGAAAGTGCCCGATGCCAAAGGGATCCTCCGCTACCTCGCGACGCCGATGAGCGGGCGCATCACGATGTCGATCGAAGGGTCGATTATGAAAGTCTCGGCCGAAGCGAAGGAGTGGACTGTCAAACCGGGCGAGACGTTGTCGATCCCCGTTAGCGTCCAGCGCTCGGCGAAGCTCGCGTCGCCCGTGAAGTTGGAACTGAAACTGCCCGAGGAGTTGGCCGGGATGTTCAGCGCCGAACCGGTGACTGTAGGGCCCGGGCAGTCGATGGCGGTCTTCAAAATCGTTTGTGCGAAAGCGGCCAAGTTCGAAGGAACCTCGATAATCACCATCCGCGGCACAGGGCTGCACGATGGCAAGTACGCGGTCGTTTCCGAAACGGTGGCGGCGGTCGAAATCCCCTCCAAGTGACCGCGGTTATTTCTCGACGATCTCCAGTTCTTTCTCGCCGTTCACTTGGATTTGCAGATTGCCTTGGAAGCTGCTGAGTTTCCCCTTCACGCGGATCGTCTTGCCTTTGAACGTGTCGAAGGTCGCTTTGTCGAACTTGCCCGTCTGCGCCTTGGCGTTGACCACGACGGTGAAGTTCTTGTCGCTCTTGAAGTCTTTCTCCGAGTTCAACAAGATGCGGGTCGTCACGGCGCGGCCGGCTTCCACCGCGAACTGCACCGTCACTTCGTCCCCTTCTTTCTTCTTCAAGGCCTCCGCAGGAGACAGCACGCCCTCCGGCAGCGGCCCGGCCGGCTTCACCGGTTCTTTGTCCCCCTTCGCTTGCAGTTTGCTCAGTTTGATCTTCGATTGGATCGCGATCTCGCCGTCGGCGTGGCGGAGTTGCAAGCTGATGACCGGGTCGGCGGCCCAATCGATGGCCACCATGCCGAAGTGGTTGCCGTAGGGCAAACTCGACACGCGGTATTTGTTGGCTTCGGGGTCGCGGTAGTTCGCCGAGGCTTGGTTGAAACCGCTGGCGGTGATGTCGAACAGCGGGTAGCCGACCGACTTCGGTTCGAGGGAGATTTCGCCGAGGTGCCGGTCGCCGCTGAGGAACACGACGCCGTTGGCCCCGGTGCTCTGGATGAGGTCGAGCATCTTGCGGCGTTCCTTTGGCAGATTGCCCCACTTCTCGAACGGGTGATCGTCATTGATCAATTGAATGCCCGATCCGATGAGCCGGATTTCGGCGGGCTTCTTCAGTTGCTCTTCGAGCCACTTCCACTGTTCGTCGCCGAGCATGGTCGCGGCGTCGTCGGTCACGGGGGTGTACGGCGTGATCGTCGTGCCGGGCAAACGCTTGTCGGCCTTTTTCAAGGCGCTGCGGAAGTAGCGGCCGTCGAGGAGGATCACCTGCACACGCTTGCCTTCTGGCCCGAAGATGTCGGACGAATAGACGCCCTTCTGGGTGCGTTTCGGCGAATCGGCCGGCGTGCCGAAGAAGTCGTGGAAGGCTTTTTGGGCCGCGTCTTTGTGCTCCCATTCGACGCCGGCGTCGTTATGGCCGTAGTCGTGGTCGTCCCATGTGCCGAGGACGGGCGTCTGTGAGCGGAGCTTTTTCCACGCCGGCAGCGCGGCGAGCTCAGCGTAGCATTTCACGATCTTTTCCGGCGACGCCGCCTTCAAACGGCCGTCTTCGATGTCGGCGTACATCGTGTCGCCGAGCAGCAGTAGAAGTTCCGGCTTCGCTTCGGCGATTGTGTCCCAAATCGGGCAGGGCTTGTTTTGGTCGGCGCACGAGCCGAAGGCGATCTTCGTCAGCGGTTGATCTTTGGGCTGGGCCGTGGCGAAAGTGGCGACGCCGCCGGCCAAGAAGAGTGCGAGCAGGAATCGAACCATGGCGGGAACCTCGGGAAGGGAAACGCATCCAACTATTCTGTTGAATCAACCCGCCGAAGCGAAAGCAAGCGAAGATTGTGAGTAGGCCAAGTCCGCGGAGCGAGCCTATCCTAAAAGCACCGCACACCCCGAGATTCCCGGCATGGTTTTCCTCTCCCGCATTTACACCAAGAGCGGCGACACCGGCGAAACCGGTTTGGGCAACGGCGCCCGCGTCCCCAAAGATCACCCCCGCGTCGCGGCTTACGGCGAGGTGGACGAATTGAACTCCGTGCTCGGACTGTTCGCCGCGTACTGCCCGGACACCGTCGAACGGACATTTCTCCACGCGATTCAAAACGACCTCTTCGACCTCGGCGCCGACCTGTGCGTACCACCGGCTGATGGAGAAGAACCGCCCCACGCGTTGCGCATCGTCGAGGAGCAGTACCTGCGGCTGGAGCGCGCCATCGATCGCTGGAACGAAGGCTTGGAACCGCTGCGCAGCTTCATCTTGCCGGGCGGCAGTCCGGCCGCCGCGTGGCTGCATTTGGCTCGCACCGTCTGCCGGCGGGCCGAGCGCTCGCTCGTGACGCTGATGCGAACCGAGCCGGTGAACCCGCACGCCCTGATCTATTTGAATCGACTCTCCGATTGGCTGTTCGTCCTCGGCCGCGTCGCCAATTCCAAGACCGGCGATGTGCTATGGGTGCCCGGCCAATCGCGAACGCACACCGAGGATTGATCGATGACCCGCCTCGTGCTCGGCAGTCGGAACAAGAAGAAGCTCGGCGAACTCCTCGATTTGTTGGGCGATCTCGGGATCGACCTCGTCGATTTGGCACCGTACCCGCATGCTCCCGAGATCGACGAAACCGGCGACACCTTCGAAGCCAACGCCAAGTTGAAGGCGGCGCAACTCGCCCCCGCGCTCGGCGAATGGGTGCTCGGCGAAGACAGCGGCTTGTGCGTGCCGAGCCTCGGCGGCGCGCCGGGGATATTTTCGGCGCGGTATGCCGGGGAACATGGCAACGACGCCGCCAATAACGCGAAGTTACTGGCGGAACTGGCCGGCAAGACCGGCGACGACCGCCGGGCGTACTATGCCAGCACGGTCGTGCTCGCGAACCCCGCCGGGGAAGTGCGGGCCGTGGCCGAGGGCCGATGTTGGGGCCTAATTGACACGGCCCCGCAAGGCATCGGCGGCTTCGGCTACGACCCGCTTTTCGTGATCCCCGAGTACCACGCGAGCTTCGGCGAACTCAGTCCGCGCGTGAAGCACGCCCTTAGCCACCGCGGCCGGGCCATCGCCCGATTGCGGCCGACGCTGCGGAAACTCTTCGGGTAGAATCGCGGAACAATACACCGCTCAGGAGTTGAAGATGGGAAAGGTCATCGTGACGGCGCTCGTGGAAAATTTGGACGACCTCAGCGACGTACGCAGGGGGACATTGACGTCGGATCGGGTACGCCGGGTCGAGGTGACCGACGCACTCGTCGATTCCGGAGCCTCGGGACTCTTGATGCCCAAGAGTCTTGTCGCTCGACTGGGATTGACTCCGCTGCGCTCCCGGGAGGCCAAGACCGTCGGCGGCATCGTTTCCGTACAAGTCTACCGAGCGGTTCGGCTGACCATCCAAGAACGGGATTGCATTCTCGACGTGACTGAAATCAGCGATGACCTCCCCGTGCTGATCGGCCAACTCCCGTTGGAGAGCATGGATTGGGTCATCGACATGAAGGGACACAAGTTGATCGGTAACCCTGCCCACGGCGGCGAGCAAATGATCGAAGCCTATTAAACTCACGGCCCGGTGACTTCGGCAATCAGTATTCCGAGGGCGGCGGTTGCGAACTATTGCGACTGCCGAGCCATTGGTAGGTGGGGAAAGCCATCGAATCGCGGAGGAACCGCACCGAGCCATCGCCGAAGGCGAAATTGCCGCCGCCGGAGTGGACGCTGCGGAAACCGTAGTAAGAGCTTTTCGTCCAATAATCGAGAGGCGCTTCGGCGCGGGTCACGAAAGCCCGCGTGTTCAGCGGAACGTTGGTCGTCGCATGGCTGTCGCCCGGGTGCGCCCGGACCCACGTCGTCGAGCCGGTTCGGGCTTGGCCGAGATACGCGCCGCTGCTGAAGGTGTACCCGGTCATGGTGTAGTGCATTTCCCCGGCCAGAAGCGTTTGCGAGGTTCCTTTGGTCACGTGCGTCAAATTGATCTTCCCGGCGTGCGTCGACACCATC
>JBBRUN010000469.1:0-4492 GCA_038247765.1 Gemmatales bacterium
CAGTCATGTGGATCGCCAGCCGCCTGATGTTCCCGGAACTCGTCACGACGTGGCACTTCCTCCGCTGCGCCATCCTCGTGGCGTTGGCCTGTTCGCTCTTCGCCTTCGCCCTCGAAAACCGGGCGTGGACGCTCCCCAAATTCGCCGGGTGGCTCGGCCGGCGGAGCTACCCGATCTACCTCGTACACCCCTTCGTGCTCGTGCTGCTGGCCCCGCTCGACTGGCCTTGGGGGGCGGCGCTGCCGGTCATCTTCGGGGCCACGCTTCTGTTCGCCGACGTCATCCACCGGCTCGTCGAAAATCCGGGTGTCGCCCTCGGCAAATGGCTCGAAGGGAGCCGCAAACTCGCCCCGGCGACCCTGCCCTTCCCGGCCGATGTACGCCGCGCGGCGTGACAGCCCCCCGCGGCGGGCTACAATTCTCCGGCGTCCCCGTCCGGAGTTTGCTGAGGTCGAGCCATGGATTTCGCGCTGCCGCCCGTCGGCGAAGGGTTGATCGAAGTCGAACTCGTCCGTTGGCTCGTGAAGCCGGGGGATCGCGTCGGACGCGGGCAGTCGCTGATGGAAGTGATGTCCGACAAAGCGACCATGGAAGTGCCGTCGGCATTCGCGGGCCAAATCACCGACACCCTCGCCGAAGCGGGGAGCAAAATCAAAGTCGGTCAACTAGTGATGCGCTACGCCGATGCGAACGAGCCGACGCCACAGGCGATGCTCGCCACCGGCGCCAAGCCGATGGTCGTGCGGGGCGAACTGTCCGGCTTGCTCCGCAGTCCACCCGTTTCGAACGGAACCGCCACGGCCATACTGCCGAGCGCGGCTCCGTCGGTTCGGCATCTGGCCCGCAAACTCGGGGTGGAACTGGCCCGAGTCCGCGGCTCCGGCCCCGGCGGCCGGGTTCTGCTCGAAGACCTGACGCAACATCTGCGACCCATGGCACAGGCCGAAACGAAGCCCGAAATGCCGAAGGTCGATTACGGCACCCCCGGCACGCGGACCAAGTTGCTCGGCCTGCGCCGCAAAATCGCCGAGCACATGGTCGAAGCGAAGCGGGCCATTCCCCACTATTCCTACGTCGATGAATGCGACCTCACCGACCTCGTGCGGATGCGGAGCCAATTGAAAGAGACCTTCGCCAAGGTCGGCGTGAAGCTGACGTATTTACCGTTCGTTGTGAAGGCGGTCGCGCGGGCGTTGAAACAGATCCCCGTCGTGAATGCGACTTTCGACGACGCTTCGCAAGAAATGACCCTGCACGACAGTTACCACATCGGCATCGCCGTCGCGGCCCCGAACGGATTGATCGTCCCGGTCGTGAAAGACGCGGACAAAAAAGACGTGGCCGCCATCGCCATGGACATCGAGCGACTGAGCCAAGAGGCCCGCAGCGGCAAGTCGAAACTCGACGACTTGAAAGGCGGCAGTTTCACCGTCACGAGCGTCGGCAACATCGGCGGGTTGATTTCGACGCCGATCATCAATTCCCCTGAAGTCGGCATCCTCGGCTTGGGCAAAGTGGTGAAGCGTCCGGTGTACGATGCCTCCGGGCTGATCCGCCCCGCCGATTTGATTTATCTGTCGTTCTCGTTCGACCACCGCGTGCTCGACGGCGCCATCGGCGCCGCCTTCGGCAACGCCGTGATCGCCCAATTGCAAAACCCGGCCGCCCTGCTGCTGCCGGAGCGGTTTTCTTGAATTCCGCTCTCCGCACTCGCCCGTGTTCTACACTTCGCCGATGCGCGACCAATCCACATTCTTGGCGATCGCCGCCACCGTCGCCGGGGTGCTCATCGCCGGGTGGTGGTCGGGCCGCGTCGCGCTGAAGGAAAACCACCACGAAGATCTCTGGATCTACACGTCCGGTGCGAAGTTCGGCCTGAGCGGAGAATCGCCGTACGACTCGCCCAAGATGCACGCCCGCGTCGCCGAGCAGTACCAAGATCCGGACTTGATCGCCAACAACGGCTTCTTCCTGACTCCGCAAGCAATCCTCGTCTTCGCCCCGTTCGCGCCGCTGCCTTGGGTCGCCGCGAAGTTGCTGTGGTGCGCGCTGATGGTCGGGTTGAGCGCCGCCGTGGCGTGGAAGTTGAAGGCGTTTGTACCGGGGGCGTTTCCGCCCTGGTTCACGGCCGCGGCGGCGGTCGTCATTCTGTGCAATCCGCTGTCGCTGTTCGTGTTGATCGTCGGGCAGACGACGCTGCTCGTGGTGGCCTGCGCCGTTCTCGGGCAAGCGGCGCACAACGCCGGCCGGATACGGCTCGGAGCGCTCCTTTGGGCCATCGCGTTCATCAAACCGCACTTGGCAATTCCCCTACTGCCGCTGGCGTGGTTTCTGAGTGGGTGGCGCCGGCCGGCGGAAATCATCGCGTGGGTCGCCGGGTTGAACTTCGCCGCGGGCATGCTCGTCACGGGATCGCCGCTGTTCGTGATCGACTACCTCGCATACTTGCAACAGGGCCACAAGTCCGTGGAGTTCAACCGCGTCGGCGCGAATATGCAGATCACGTCGTGGAACCGACTCGTCGTCGCCAACGGCGGGCCCGTGCGGGAACTCGGAATGCTCGGGACGCTGTTGGGGTATGGGGTTTGGTTCGGGTTGTTGGCGGTGCGGAACGGTTTGAAGAAACCGAGCCCGAGTTGGGCGCTCGCCGGGTGCGCCGTCGGCGCTCCGCTCTGTTGCCAACTGCTGCCGTACGAATTGCCACTGCTCGTGTTAGTGCTGCCGTATTTGGGGGAATTGCTCGCCTCGGAGAATCCGCGCGATCGACTCGCGGCCGTGTTGGTCGCCGCCTTCGGCACGTTCGCCTTGCTGCCGGGTGGCGAAGGCGGAATGTCCGAAAACTTCGCGGACATCTTCGGTTCTTGGCCCGGCATCCGCGATGTGCTGATGTCGCACCGGGCCCTCGGGGTGGCCTGCCTCGCGGGGACGGTGTTGATCCACGGATCGGTCAGGCCATGCTCGTCGGCGGCGGGGCATCCCACTCCGCGATCTGCGGAGCCGGAATCAGCGGCGCCCCGATTTGAACCGGCTCTCGGATCGCATTCTCCGGCGTGACGAACACGACCCCCGGACGGTAGCGCTTCGCCTCTTTCGTTTTCATCTGCGTGAACGTCGCGATGATGACGACGTTCCCCGTCTTGATCAAATGCGCCCCGGCTCCGTTGACGCAAATGACGCCGCTGCCGCGCTCGCCCGAAAGGGCGTAGGTGATCAATCGGGTTCCGCTGGTCACGTCCCAAACGTGGATCTGCTCGTTCGCCAAAATATCCGCGGCGTCGAGCAGATCTTGGTCGATAGTCAAGCTGCCTTCGTAGTGCAGGTTAGCGTCGGTCACCGTGGCCCGGTGGATCTTCGATTTCAAGATGGTGCGGCGCATACTCGTCTCGCGGGGTTGCCAGTTCCCCTATTCTACGGTGATGGCGGTTATCGGGTATCGGTGGATCGGGCCACACGGCGAGCCGGCCTGTCTCGGATTACTGGCGGATGTATGATAACTCGGTTTACGGGCGTCCGCGAGCCACCCAAACGACCCGAACCATGCCCCATCCCCAATTCGACCGCAGTCGATTGGTCGTGAAGCCGCTCGCCGAGCGGCAACACGACCTCACCCTCGATTGCCTGCTACCCCTCGATGCACCGATCGACTTCCACCATCCGTCGATTCCGATTCTGGCCGAGCGATTGAACGCCGCAAAGGATGCCGGCGCGGCCCGCATCCTCATGATGGGCGCCCACGTCTTGCGGGCCGGAACGCAGCGCCACCTCATCGACCTCATGGAGCGCGGCCTGATTACGCTGATCGCCATGAACGGCGCCGGGCCGATCCACGATTGGGAATTCGCCCTCGTCGGCGCCAGCACCGAAAGCGTGGCAAAGTACGTCCGCACCGGCGAGTTCGGATTGTGGACGGAAACTGGGGCGATGAACGAAGCCATCAACGTCGGGGCGAACGCCGGCCTCGGTTTGGGCGAAGCGGTCGGCCGAGCCATCCACGAAGGCGACTTCCCCCGCAAAGACATCAGCGTCCTCGCTGCGGCCCACCGGCTCGGCATACCGGTCACTGTCCACATCGGCATCGGGTACGATATCCTGCATGAACACCCCAACGCCGACGGGGCTGCGCTCGGCGCCGCCAGTTACACCGACTTCCTGATCTTCGCCGAGCACGTCCGCAATTTGGAAAAAGGCATCGTCCTCAGCTTCGGCACTGCCGTCATGGGCCCGGAGGTTTACTTGAAGGCTCTGGCGATGGCGCGGAATGTCGCGCATCAATCGGGCGGGCGCATCGCGGACTTCACCACGGCGGTGTTCGACCTCATCCCCTTGGGCGACGACTACCACACCCAAGCCCCGAAGACCGACCCGCGTTACTACTACCGCCCGTGGAAGACGATCCTCGTCCGCACCGTCGCCGACGGTGGCGAGAGCTTCTATGTGGCGGGCGATCACCGGCAAACGCTGCCGGCCTTGCACCACGCGGCGGCGGGTTGAC
>JBBRUN010000470.1:0-4491 GCA_038247765.1 Gemmatales bacterium
TAGACCGTGGGCATGTCGCAAAATCCGTGGTGGTCACTGTTGTCCGAGCATTTTCTTCACGTCGTCCGCCGAAGCCCGGCTCACGGCATTGGCAACGAGTACGATGCCGCCGACTTTCTCCGCATCGATTTCGTACGCCCAGAGGCCATCCTTTTGCATCCGCGTCGGGAAGAGGATCACGCCTTCGTCGATCAGCTTCAACAAATTCCCGGCGTTTTTCACATCGCCCCGGAGTTCTTCTTTTGTGGGCATGCGATTGTTATTGAGCTCAAAATCGAAGATGAACACTTTCAAATTCGCGAAGTCATTCGTGGCTGCGGCTCGCTTACCGGCCCGCGCCGAGTTGATCAGAGCGCCCGCACCCGGTTGATAGTTCGTGTTACGCGGATCGACTGGCGCTTGCGTTTCGGCCGTCTTCGGCGCCTTCCGGCAACCGACTGACACCGCGATGACAGCGATCAGCAGGAGGCGTTTCATCGTTTGCCCCGTGGTGGATCTTTGATAGGCGGATCTTCGGCGTCGAGTGGGAGCATGACGGCTTTGGCCATGGACGCGAAACTCGCCTGCGTTTCCGCGGTCACCGTCCCGTCGCCTTTGAGCACGATGACCATGTTGTTCGTCGCCCGATGGGCGATGACGAGGTTCGTCGATTTCGCCATATCGAATCCCCAAATCACTTGGAGCGTGCCGGCCCGAATTTGCGCGGCGACATCCGGGCCATTGAGGAACCCGGCCTTCTCCAGCTCGTCCAAATCCCTCGGTGTCCGCATCTTCGTGTCGTTGAAGCTGTTGAAGGCCAGCCCCAACTGCTTGAGGTCGTTCTGTTGCTTTTGACGCTCCGCCGCTTCGCGCACTTTCCCGACCGGGTTGCCGCAGGCCAACGCGAGAAGAGCGGCGGCTGAAATCAAGAACGCCGACAAGATTCGCATCATCGTCCTCCCCTCCGGTTAGTGAGCCCCGGCCAATTGCAGCGACTTCGCGTACGTGCTCTTCGAACCGCTTTGGATCGCGTCTTCGAACTCGCGGCGGAACTTGCGGATGGCGGTTTTCACCGGCCAGCCGGCCCCGTCCGCCAGCCCGCAGATGGTCGTCCCCGGCATGATACCGATGCGGTCGGCGACATCCACGAGTACGTCGAGATCTTCACGTCGGCCTTGGCCGCGGCGGAGGCGATCCGTGATTTTGAGCATCCAGCCCGTGCCCTCGCGGCAGGGGGTGCACTGGCCGCAGCTCTCGTGACTGAAGAACTGGCAGACGTTGTGGAGCACATCGACCATGCTCGTCTGGTCGTCGATGACGGTGATGGCCGCGGTGCCCAACCCGAGGCAGCCGATCTTGCCCGGTCCGTTGAAATCCAGCGGGATGTCGTACTCGGTCTTGCCGTCTTCGCCCTTCAGGGGGAGGTTGCAATCGGCGAAGCCCATGCTGAGGCCGCCGGGGTTCACCGACTTCGCTTTGCGACCCTTCCAGACGCCACCGCCGTGTTTCTCGACGAGATCGCGAATCGTCACGCCCATCGGCAGTTCAACGCACTTCGGGTCGTTCACATGGCCGGCGATGGTGTAGAGCTTCGGCCCGTAGCTCCCGGCATCGCGCGGATTCTTCGGGTCGGGCGGGACGCCGAGGGATTTGAACCAGTCGTTCCCGCGGCGCAGAATCTGCGTGACGCAGGCCATGGTTTCGACGTTGTTGACGATGGTCGGTTTGCGGAAAGCCCCTTCGATGGCCGGGAAGGGGGGTTTGATCCGCGGCCAAGCGCGCTTACCTTCCAGCGATTCGATAAGTCCTGTTTCCTCACCGCAGATGTACGCCCCGGCCCCGCGGTGCATATAGATGTCGAGGTTGAATCCGCTGCCGAGGATATTCTTGCCGAGCAATCCGGCGGCGTAGCATTCGTCGATGGCAGCTTGCGTCGATCGATACGCATCCCCGTATTCATAGCGAATGTAGTAATAGGCGCACTGCGAACGGATCGCGTAGCTCGACAACATGATCCCTTCGAGCACTTGGTGCGGATCCTTCTCCATCAAGATGCGGTTGTTGTAAGTGCACGGTTCCGATTCATCGGCATTGATGCAGAGGTAAATCGGCCCTGGGTGATCCTTCGGCAGGAACGTCCATTTCAACCCCGTGGGGAACCCCGCCCCGCCGCGACCGCGCAGGCCGGAGTCCTTCACTTGCGTGGTGACGTCGAGCGGTTGCTTGTCTTTGAGGGTCTTCTCAAAGACGGCGTAGCCGCCATCAGCCCGGTACCCGTCCAGCTTCCCGCTGTTGGGCTTGGAGGTGCGGGCCAGTAGTGTTGGTTCGAAGGCCATACAAGATCATCCTGGATACGTTCGTCTGAATGCTGAGCACTGATTACTGAATAAAAAAGACATCGGTTGTTAGATATCAGTTGTCAGTTCAACAATTGCAACTGCTGCAGCAAACCATCCGCTATTTCCGTCGTTACATTCATCACATGCACGTCGTCCTTCAAGCAGGCCGGGGCACCATCGCAGGCGCCGATGCACTCCGCGAATTCGAGCGTGATCCGTCCGTCGGTGGTCGTTTCGCCACACTTCACGCCGAGTTTGTGTTCGCAGTGCTCGAGCAGTTCGTAGCCGCCGCGGAGCATGCAGGCGAGCCCTCGGCAGACCCAGAATCGTGTTTGGCCGAGCTTGTCGCCGTCGGTTTTGAAGAACTCGTAGAAGGTCATCGTATCGTGGACTTCGGACGGATGCAGTTCCAAAATCTCCGCGATCTCGACGATGGCCTCGTTCGAGACTGTGCGCATTTCGTCGTGAACCAAATGCAGCGCAGGCAGCACGACCGCCTGCTTGCGCGGGTAGCGCGGCAGATAGGCTTTGATTCGGTTCTTAAGATCTTCAGTTAAGGCACTCATCGGTCCAACTCCGCGGCGATGATATTCAAACTTCCGAGCACCGCCGGCACATCCGAAATCTGGTGCCCTTCGATTAGGTGCGGGAAGATCGCGAAATGGATGAACGACGGCGGCCGGGTGCGGGCCCGCCAGGCTTTGGCGCTGCCGTCGCTGACGACGTAAAAGCCGAGTTCGCCGTTGGCCGTTTCGTTCGCCCCGTAGAGTTCGTTCACCGGCGTTTCGAACCGGCGGTTCCACATGAACAATTCGAAGTGTTGGATCAACCCTTCGATGCTGCGGTAGGTCGCCGATTTATCCGGGATCACCACTTTGCTGTCAGTGCCAATATTCACCGGGCCGCTCGGCAAGTTCTCGATGGCCGCGGCGATGATGTTCGCCGATTCGAGCATCTCTCCCATGCGGACGAGGTAGCGGGCGAGGCAATCTCCCCCGTTGCTGCAGACGATCTTGAACGACGATTGCAAATCGGGGTAGGCGAGATAGGGTTCGTCTTTCCGCAGATCGCGGGCGACTCCGGAAGCTCGGGCAACCGGGCCGGTGCAACTCCGATTGATCGCTTCTTCGCGGGTGAGGGTGCCGACACCATGCGTGCGGTCGATGAAGATTTTATTCTTGTTCAATAACCGACAGACATCGCCGTGGGCCTTGGGGAACGACTTGACGAACGCCCGCACTTGGCTCACGAACAGATCATTGACATCGCTCAGCAATCCGCCGACGCGTGTGTAACTCGGGTGGAAGCGTTGGCCGGAAGCGTTCTCGATGATGTCGTAAATCCGCTCGCGCTCGTTGAATGCATAAAGAAACGCCGTCAATCCGCCGAGGTCGAGCGCGACGGCGCCGACGCAAAGCAAGTGGTCGCTAATGCGGGCGAGTTCCGCGAGAATCGTGCGAATGTATTTGCAGCGCGGCGTGATCTCCAACCCCATCAATTTTTCGATGGTGTGGTGCCAGGCGATTTCGTTGGCCACCGGCGAGATGTAATTCATCCGGTCGACGATGGTGACGTATTGATTGAAATCCAAATCTTCGCCGAGCTTCTCGAACCCCGAATGCAGGTAGCCGATGTCAGGCACCGCCTTCACGATGGTTTCGCCGTCGAGCGTGAGGATCAAACGCAAGGTCGTGTGCGTGGCGGGGTGCTGCGGCCCGAAATTGAGCGTGTAGAGGAACTCTTTGTCGGTTCCCGTTTCGTCGACCGAGGCGACCGCTTCCAAAGGCATTTCAGCTCTCCGCTCGCGTCACGGTCGGGAAGTTATGGCGCTCACCGTAACCGCGCAAGGGGTAGTCCTTGCGCAGCGGGAAGCTCGTGAACTCGTCAGGGAGCAAAATCCGTCGCAGGTCGGGGTGGCCGATGAACTTCACGCCGAACATGTCGAACAGTTCGCGCTCCATCCAGTTGGCCCCTTCCCACAGATCGACGACGCTCGGCACTTCCGGGTCGGGGTCGTTGACGAAGGTTTTCATGAAGAGCCGTTCGCCGGTGGTCGTATTCGTGAGGGCGTAGACGATCCCGTAGCGATCCGTGGCGTCGGCGTAGCCGAGGTAGTCGATCCCCGCGAGATCGCAGAGCATGTCGAACCCGCGGTGCGTTTGCAGGAACGCCA
>JBBRUN010000471.1:0-4482 GCA_038247765.1 Gemmatales bacterium
CCCAGATTCTGCAAGAATGCCAAGTGATCCCGGCGGCGAGCGTGGAATCGGCCGTGGCCGATAGCCTGCAGGAATACGGCCCCGAAGCGAGAATCGCGGTCATTCCGAAGGGACCATACGTGCTGCCGTATGTTCTGGGGGCATAATTCTCTCCGACCCATTGACAATCAATAACTTGTGGTTATACTCATCATCGGTGACATATCGCAGGAGACGCATATGGCTGGGTCAGTTGCAGAACGTCTAAGACGGGCAGTTGATCAGGCAAAAATTACCCAAGGTAATATTGCCGAGGCACTTGGAGCTTCGCAACCTGCCGTGTCACAATGGCTCAGCGGCAAAAAGGATCCTACCCCTGACAATCTTGCAGTGCTTGCCAAGTTTCTGAAAGTGCGTTTAGAGTGGCTCGCAGACGGCATCGCCCCAATGCGCTCGGTCGATTTGCTGCAAGATCGCAAAGAATACCTTGCGGCGGCCGGTTGGGATTTTCGCGACGCTCCGAAAGATGGTGGCCGCGATTTCGGCAATTCCAACGTCTGGTCGTTCGACCCGAGCCTAGAAGTGCTTGTGCGTGAAGTGCTTCAAAACACCCGAGATGCGGCTCACTCACCCGACAAGAAAGTCGAGGTTATATTTCGAATTGTGACGCTCGCCAACAGCGACTTGGCCGACTTCCAAAAGGCATTGAAGTGGAAGAAACTCGTCGAGCATTTCGAGGCCTGCAAGTCCGGCACCCAAAAATTCAACACGCTCCTGCGAGACGGTCTCGAACAACTTGCGGACAAAGATGAACTCGTACTTCTGCTCATAGAGGACTCGGGCACCACCGGGTTGACCGGTCCCGAACGCGATAAAGGCAACTTCATGGCCCTTTGCCGTAATAACCTCGACTCGAACAAAGATGGCGGTGCGGGAGCCGGTGGAGCATTCGGCCTCGGCAAAGCCGTACTCTGGCGTGCGTCCCGCCTTTCGACCGTCTTGTTCTGCTCGCACCTCGCTGTGCCGGAAGAGGGAAAAGCGACGGATCGCATCTTCGGGCGCTGCGAACTGGCTTGGCACCAAACGGTGACCAAGCCCTATGCTGGGCCGGGCTGGTTCGGGCGGATCGACGATGCGGACTGCGCCGAGTCATACTGGGAGAATTCGACGTTGGCATCCGACCTCTACCTTAACAGAGAGGGTTCGGGCACGACCGCGTGCATCTTGGGCTTCCACGACGCTAGCGCCGATGTCCAAGGGAAACCGATTAATTTGGCCCAAAACATTGTAAAGGCTGCGGCAACGAACTTCTTCCCGGCACTCGTCGCGGATAAACTCGGCGTGCGCGTGGAAGTTTACGACTCAGGTCAAGAATACCGGGATCGGAAACCTGCCTTCTCAAAGTCGGTGAACCCCGCCGAATTCGTTCCGGCCTCGGTGCGGATGCTCCAAGCCTATCGGGAAGAGCAGACTGTCGAAGCTTTCGGCGATTCTGTTCATGACGTGGTGGCGCGCGAGATCATCCTGACCGTACCCAAACGCATGCGCGAGCCGAACAAACATGCCGAGCAGGAGCACCGCGCCATTTTGCTCGTGGCACCGGCCGATGTGGATGGGCCTGAAATCAAGACCGAGAAGCCGAACCACATGGCACAATTTCGCAGTCCCGGCATGATTGTGAAGTCGAAATCGCTCGCGGGCATCTGCTTGGGTGTCAGGCCGTTCCACGCTTTACTCCTTTGCGGTCGCGCGGCGGAATTCGCCGGCATCGGTGCGGGTCGGTCTTCTCAGTCGGGCGATATCCACGCTGAAACATTCTTGCGGACAGCGGAGCCGCCATCGCACAACGACTGGCTCGCCACCCCCGATCTCAAAGCGGTGTATGCCCACGGTTGCATTTCGAAGCTCAAGAAGTTCATTGATGACGCCGTCGCCGAAGTCCGCAAGCTCGTGCAACCCCAACCGAAAGACACCGGCGACGGTCCCGATTCGCTCAAAGATCTTTTCCGAATCGGTTCGGAGCCAACTCCGAAGTCGGAGCAGCCCCGGGTCGTTCGCCAAGAGGGACGACCCGATGCGGAGAACCGCTGGAACGTCCGGGCCACGGTTCGCCTCAAGCCGCGTAAGACGAGCCTCAAACTGACGCCAGCGGTCTATTTTCTCGCCGAAACCGGCAATGGCAAGCCGGTCGATTGGCTCTCGCTCGAAGCCGAAAAAGGATGCGAAGTCCAAGGCTTTCATCTGATCGTTCCGCCCGATACGCGCGAGGTTCGATTCACCGGAATTACCGATCCGAAATCGCATCCGATCCCCGCCGCCGACTCCTGCGTCGTGGTGGACGTCAAGAAAGTCAGCAATTTGAAAGAGGTGCCGGCGTGATCGACATTCTGTTTCCGTACGAGACGCCATTCGGCGCCGAGCCGACACTCACCATCTCCGCCGTGCGTCTCGATGGCAAAGCGCGTGCGATCCCGCCCCTGGAAGACGCGATCCTGAACCTCTACGAAGATGCTTCTTGGAAAGAGGCCGAATTCGATTTAAACCTAACATGTCGAGGCGATGCTCTCCAAGAGTTCGAAGCCACACAAGGGGCGGTGTCAGCGTTCATCGTGACTCACTGCAAGCCGACGAATACGCGGCAATCTCTTCGTCTTCAACGCTCGGATCGGGAACCCGGGCGTTGGAGTGGCAAACTCGAACTCGCCAGAGACAACTTCCGCAACCGCGTCGAACTCGCCACGATCTTGACGGCGACGGTATGTCGCGTCGAGAATCGCCCCGTGGCATTTGCACCACCGTGGGCGATCCACGTCGACGAACCGGAGAGTTTGCGCATCGGTAAAACGCTCCCCATCCGTTGGGAGAACTTCACGCTCCCAACAGCCACGTTGCCGTGCCGGGACTTCCCAAAATCGACGCACATCGTCCGCTTCACAGATAAGCTCCCGGAACTGGTTCTCAATTCGGGGTTCGTCGGCCTCGAATCGCTGTTGGAAGATCGCAAAGATCGCAAAGGGGCGGACAAAGGCCTGCACGATCTGCTGCGAACAGGCATCGCACGCAGCGTTTGGATGGTGCTCCTTTCGGACGCCATGGCCGCAATCGTGAAACCGGAAACGAGCGAAGACGACGGCCCCGACTGGCCCGAGACGCCTTGGCAAGCCGAAGTGCTAAAACTCATTCTCCCCGAAATCGACCCGACCAAATCGCACCGAGAACTCCTGACTTTGGCAGTCAACGATTGGCGGGAACCAGTATCGGCCGGAGTCTTCTATTCCCGTGCGGAAGCAATCATTGGCGATCTGATCAACTCGAACGAAACGATCCGCCGCTTCGTCGGCACCTACCGCGGGGAGGACAACCAATGAGTGAGTTGAAGGGCTTCAGTCTTTCCGGCCGCGCCCTCGTGACCGAGGACTTCCTCAAAGGCATCGTGCCGACAATCGACCCGGAAGGGTTCTTGGTCGATCTCGGTTTCGGTCGCAAGATCGACTTGGCTCCGCTCCGCGAAGTCGTCGAAGAGGCGATGCGACGCTTTGAACATGAACCTTCGGAGTCCGACTCTTGGCTCGGGCCACGCGTCCACGCCACACTGCGCCTCACGCGTCGAGAAGCATCCGATAAGCGAGTGTGGGCTTTTCTCAACATCGTTGAGTTTCCGGAATACGTTCGTTGGCGATGGTTGCGAGAAGACAAGAAACTCACGCTGAATCGGCTCTGGGGACAAGACAATCTCAGCGCCATGGCAAGACTATGGTGGGCAGCCGAACTGGTACGCAACGGTTCCGACTATCAGCCTGCATCCGAAGCATTGAAGATCAACAGATTCTTTCAATGGCAAGGCTTAAACTACATCCACCATCGTGCGGGCGCTATTGGTGCTGCCAAATTCCTAGCCGAGTTCGGCGAGGAAGGCATAACACGAACCGAAGCAATCGAAATGTTCAAGGCAGTTAATTTTACACTCCGCACTATCAGCCTCGATGCGTTGGCGGCCAGCCCGCCGACGGACGCCTTCGCTGTCCGCGAGTGGATTGCTGGGAAGATCGACGTGACAACGATGCTAGATGAATTGCCGGTCGGGCCGGATGAGGAACCAGTGCCGGATGTGGAGATCGCCAAGGTTCGCCGGTTTCTTGACGACCTCGCCGAGCGGATCAAACTCGGCGAGGTCAAAACAGAGAAGCGGAAGAAACAACCCGCGACAACAACTTGAAACACTTGCTTACCGGCCTCGCTTTCGCTTCCCGATCGCGTGAGATTGCACGACGCAGATTCGCTCCCGAGCATTACGCCGTGGCGATGACGACGGTGTAGCCCCGGTTCTCGACCGAATCGACTTGGCCGAACATATCGACGATTTCGGGGATCGTCCGCACCGGCATCTTGGTGACGAAGTAGAACCTCCCGCCGGGGCGCAAGACTTCGCGCGAAGTGGCGATGAACATCCGACCTACTTCGGAGTTGGCGTAATAGGGCGGGTTCGCCAGCACCACGTCGAAC
>JBBRUN010000472.1:0-4477 GCA_038247765.1 Gemmatales bacterium
GCAAACCCCCGTGAGCACGATGGTGCTGATGCCCGCGATCGCGGCCAAATAGCCCCAAGTGGTTCCGGTCAGTTGTTTCATCTTGTAGCCGGCCACCGCCAAGAACAAGTGGAAGGGGACGCCGAACACGCCGATGATCACACCGTAGACGATGAGCATCGTGCTGGCTTCGCGGTCTTGGGCGTTTATCGCGTTGCCTTGCATCGACAATCCGCCGATCAGCAAACCTCCGCCGAGAAGCAAGCAGATCACGGTTGTGATGATCCCGGTCCACATTAGGCCGTTGGCGGGTCCGGCAATCGCCGCTTGGGCCTGCGCGAGGATGTAACCTTTGTCTTCTTCGCGGTAGCGCCGGCGACGACTGCGGTCTTCGGAATCGTCGTCGTCCTCGCGCTCGCGCCGGCCGGGCGACCGCCGCCATTCGGAATCGCGGCCCGATCCCGAACTGCTTCGCTCTTCGGCCCGGAATCTCTCGCCGCAACGGGGGCATTCGACCAAGTGGCCGAGGTCTTCGACGCCGACTTGCACCTGCCCCCGGCAGCCGGCGCAGCGGACGGTGCGTTCGCCGGTCTCGCCGGAAAGAGGCGCCGCGGTCAGATCTGGTTCGGGGCGTGAAGTGACTGGCTCCGGAACCGGGCCTGCGCCGTCGCCGGCTTGGAAGGCGCTGTTGCAACTCGGGCAGAGCACCTTGTAGCCGAGGTCGTCCGGATGGATCTCCACCTCGTTGCTGCAATGCGGGCATTGGATCACGGGCATGCCAAATCACCTCTCGTTGCGGTTCATGAGAATCGCTTCTTGAACCTCGCGCCGTTGAAGAACTCGGAGGATCCAAATTCCGTAAGCGGCGGCGAGCCAACTCGTCGGGCTGAAGAATGTCGCGAGGGACGCGATGCCGAGCCCGGCACCGGTATAGCCCCAAGCCGCACCGCGGAGTTTTTGCACGCGATGGCACGCGATCACCATAGTTGCGTTGTAGCAACAGCCACAGGCGAAGATCACCGCCCATATCAGCATCGGGATGAAAATATTCCCATCGGGACTTGCGATGCGATAGAGGCCGTTGATCAGCATCCCGAGGGCGGTCGAGCCGCAGAGAACCGCAACGACGAGGCCGATCCACTGGAGGCCCTTGGCTGGACGGCGAATCGCCTCGCGGGCCGCCGCGAGAGTTGTAGCGTCCGCCGCGGAGGTGGGAACCAATCGCCGGGGTCGAACGTCGGTCCTGCTGCCGTCGAGGTTCGAGCGGATCGCCTCTTTCACGGCGGGCTTCGACAAGGCCGCCAAAGCCCAGATGGCGAAGATCAACGCGGCCCAACTGAGCGGCGAAAGCAGCGTCAGCACCGCGCCGATGATGCCGACGATGGCCCAAGTCCGCGCGCCGCCCAAGTGGTGCAGCGACCGCATGCGGAATCCGCCGATGGCCATCAGCACATGCAACGGTACGGCAACGATGGCGGCGTATCCCCCGACAGCCATGTAGATCAGGCCGAAGACTTCCTCGAAACCCAGATAGACCTTCGGCCCACAAAACTTCGACAACCCGAAGATAATCAGGCTCACGCCGGTCAATAAATAAACGACCGCCCCGACGAGGCCGATCGAAAGGAGGCCGTTGGCCGGCGCTCGCGGTCCCCTTCAAGCTCTTCGCGGTCGTCTGTGGCATCGTTGTCGCCAACTTCAATGATGCGCCTTCGCCCGATTCGCCAGCCCCGGTTGAACCGGATGGCCAAGCCGACATCGCTGCGGCGGATTGCGACCCACGCCCAGATCCCGCAGGCCAAAGTCGCCCACGCCACCGGGAAGATAGGCATGAGTAGGAATGAAAGAATCCCCAGCAATCCGGCGGCGACGAACCAAAACGAGCGGGCCAATTTGGTGATCCGGTGCCCGGCGATGGCGATGAGCGCGAACAGTGGCACGCCGACGATGCCGAGAGCGCCGCCGCACCGCGAGAGGAAGCTGCCGCGGGCCTCTTCGCGACCGGTTTCACCCGCTATCAGCAAATAGAAGCCGAAGACGACCGGCGCCGCGGCCACGAAGAAACAGAATCCGGCCCCGATGATCCCGAGCCGGAACAGCGCGCGAAATGGAGCGACGGCTCCGGCCGCCGCGAGTCGAACCGCCTCGCGGTCATCGTCTTCTTCGGATTCCCAATCGTCGTCTTCCGCAACCCGCACGGCCCGAAGCGGCGGCAGGCGCTCGATTCGAAAGCCGGTATCGCAGTCCGGGCAAGCGAAGGTGTCGGCGCCCTCGGGTGGTATCGCCGAACCGCCGCAAACCGGGCATCGGATCTCGGGCATCGGCTGATTCCCGGTGGTTCAACGGAGGTCGTCGTCGCCGGATGGAGCGGGAGATTCGCCGCGCGTATTCGCTTCGAACGCCGCTTTCACGTCGGTGTTCATCAAGATCATCAACGCCCAAATGCCGATGGGGAGGCCGATGCAGCAGCAGGAGTTCGCGGGGATAATCGCGCAAATGGCGCCGACCATCGCCATCGTTCGGCCGCGTAGGTTCTGCATCCGGCTCGCCCCGTACAGAATCAAGAAGTCGAGGGTCAGCCCGAGGACGCTGATAGCGGCCGTTTGGATGTGCTCGGCGGTTTTATCCCGGTTCCTAGCCTTCTCGACTTCTTTTGCCATGTCATCGCGGGCTTTCCCCGGAGGCTGTTGTTGCTCCACGAATTCCAAAAATTGAACCGTCAAGTCATGGCCGGAGAACGCGAGCCCGATGTTGAAGACCGCACAGAAGATCATGAAAATCGCCGCCGCCATCAGCATCTTGGCGGGGATATTCACCTTCTCCTTGGCCATGCGCAGGATCGCCGGATCGAGCGGGGCATCGTGCTCTTCGTCGCCCCAGCGCTCATCGTCGCGTTCGTTCGCCATGGTGACCTCGTTCGGTGGGTGGTACAGTGGATTCGCCGGGTGCCGATGGCTCTTTCGCTTTATAGCAGTTGGGGGGCGGGGGAATGCAAAAAGCCGCTGCCCTGAATGCAAAAAGCCGCTGCCCTTTACGGACGCGGCTTTCGGGAGTGTGGACTCGAACGGCTCAGCGCCAGCGGACGGCGAAGCTGCTGTTGCCGAGGGTGTGAACCTCGCGTTCGGCGACGCGGGACGATTCCAAACAATCGAGGAAATCTTCGACTTCGCTGAGGTTTGTCAGCGTCACGAGCTTCCAACCGGCATTCTGGCCGAAGACGGTTTGAACCACAGCCTCGCTGCAGAGCGTATCCTCGGACGGATTCGCCGAGCCGACCTCGTGAAACGGGTTAACGGTTTCGGGGTGGAACAAGCTGGGGCGGGTGGCGACCATCATGGCGGACTCCGGTGCTCGAACAATCGCGGTGCGACGATCCCACGCTCAACATCTAGAACAACATTCGGGGCGCGGAGGCGTGAATCCGGAAAGATTATCCGAGATTACACGGTTCGCGTTCGGCCGACGCTAAGATTTCGCGCCGCGGTTCAACCCGCCGCCCCGAGAACCGGCTTGCGCCAGCGATTCGATACAATCCCGACATGCAATCCCTCGATCCGGCCCGGATACTATTCGAAGATCCGCATCTGATCGCCGTCGATAAACCGGCCCCGCTGTTGACGCAGGCCCCCGAAGGCATTCCCAACCTCGAAAGCCTCGTCAAAGCCTTCATCAAAGCGAAATACGCCAAGCCCGCCGGGGTCTATCTCGGCGTCCCGCACCGACTCGACCGGCCCGTGTCCGGCGTCGTAGTTTTTGCGCGCAACACGAAAGCGGCCCAGCGAATCCACGCCCAGTTCGAGGCGCGCACGCCGCGCAAGATCTATTGGGCCTGCGTCGCGGGTGGCGTGACCCCGGACTCCGGTACGTGGGACGATTGGATTCGCAAAGTGCCGGACGAAGCGAGGGTGGAACGATCTGAGGACAAGGAACCCGACGCGAAGTCGGCGACACTGGACTACCGGATTCTGAAGGCGGTGGACGGTGGCACAATGCTGGAACTGAGCCCGAAGACCGGCCGAATGCATCAACTCCGCGTGCAGTGCGCGTGGCGAAGCCACCCGATTTGGGGCGATCATCTTTACGGAAGCAGCGTCGAGTTCGGCCCCGCGACCAAAGATCCACGGGAGCGACGGATCGCGCTGCACGCCCGCCAGCTGACGATCCTGCACCCGTTCACCAAGGAACCGCTGACGTTCACGGCCCCAATGCCCGCGGATTGGCCGACGGGTTGAGATCGACGGTCAATCCGCGGGCTTACTTCTTCGGGGAGACCGCCATCAAAGCGGAGGAGCGACTCGGCCACGATCCGCGCGAACTCGGGGCGACTCAGGGTGGGTTGGGGACCGTCGGAAAACGCAATCCAGATTCCCACCCTAGCTGGGCGCCCTAAGACAACACCCACTCCCTTCTCCCCGAGGTGGCTACTGTGGGTTTGGTCGTGCAAAAGTTCGGTGGGTCGAGCGTCAAAGACGCCCTCCGCGTGAAGGAAGCCGCCCGC
>JBBRUN010000473.1:0-4473 GCA_038247765.1 Gemmatales bacterium
TCGGCGCGCGCATTCGCCGCTCGATCCGGACCCGAACCTTCGCACCGACCCGATGACGCTCCGGCAACGCCGAACCGCCGAACCACCCCCGACACCGCACCGGAGTTCCCCGATGAACTACCTGATCGCGCTCTTGATTTTCGCGGGGCTGACGACCGCCAACTGGCACGCCTCGCTCGCCTTCTACAAAGCCACCGTCCCGGGGAGCGATCCCGCCGCCGCGCCGAGCTACCGGCTCGCCTCCTGCGCCGCCGTGCTGTTCGTGACCATGACCTGCTTCCTCCCGTTCCTGGGCGGGTACCCGGCCGGATGTTTGGTCTGGTTCCTCATCGCCTTCTTCGGCATTCCTTTGCCGCCCGCCAAGGCCGCGGTGCTGTTCGGCTACCTCGCGCTGAACTCGCTCCTCACCCGCTTGCTCGCCCTCGGCGTCCTGAGCTTCCTCGGACTTTGATGGGGGCGCACCCAACGCGGTGCGACGGCGACCCGCGAGGTCACATCGGACGAGAGGCGCATCGCGGGCGATCCCGTTCTCCGATGCCGGGGCTCCGAGCCCCGGCATCGGCTATCTCCGAGTCGGGAACACCTCCGGAAGCGAACGCATCGCGACCGAGGCGACCGCGATCTGCGAGGCTTCACTTCCGATCCGCAAATCGATCGCGGGGGGATGGAGTACGATGGGAGTCTTGCGACTCGACTGGATCCGGAATTTCATCGGCCGCTCGGAGAACTCGATGGCGAAACCCCAAAAGCAGGATCGAGAGCCCAGGCGGATCGGGATCATCGCGCGGCCCCCCAATTCGCTGTTGGACCTGCCGTTCCGCCTCCGTTGGGAAGTGACCCGTCGACATCCCTACTACCAACTCTTTTGGAAGGAAGCGGCCCGGTACCTCCGCGGGGACAGCGGCGCGGATCCGCTCGCCCGAGTCAACAACGTGTGCTCCCACGGGATCCTGGGCGCGATCGGCGTCACCGGCGTCCCGCCCGACCCGGCGCTCGCGTTCGAGGAACTGGGGGCGGCGGCGGACGATCCCGCCTTGCTGACCGGGTCCTTGCAGCCCCAGACGTTCCGGACGACGGCGCTGTTGCTGCTCGCGAATCTCCCCCCTTCCGAGCGGGCGCTCTTGGGCGCGCTGATGACCGACACCGCGAACGCGGAGACCGGGCGGGCGGATCCCGCGCTGCCCACGACCGTCGGGATGCACGAAGCCACGCAGATCCTCCTCAAGCACGAGAGCGCCGCCTTCGATTCGTACCCGGTCGCGCCGCTCTTCTACATCCACGTCGGGGCGAGTCAGAACAGCTTCGTCGGGGATGCCAAGCGGCAATTCGCAATCTGGAGAGCCAAAGGCGGAATCGAGTCGGTCAAAGTCCAGCTGTCCAAGGTCGAGGAGTATCTCAAAATTTGGGATCTTCGCGAGGGGTGGACCGGGAGCGGGTACGAGCGGGCGCGAGAACGGACGATCGTGCAGATCGCCCGCGATCGTAAAAAACCCGTCTCGACGATCTTCAACGGGTACCGGGCGGCGTTCGGCTACATCGCCGGCCGCGAATACGACCCGGAGACGTGGTTCCAGCTGTTCGCCTTCCTGAAGTTCAGACGCGCTTTCGGTTATCTCGATAGCGACGCTGGCCCGGGCGTCTCCCGTTGGTTGGCCTCGTACTCCGACAAACCGATCCCGAGTTCCAAACTCACCCCAGTAGGCAAGCAATCGTACGTCGAGTACGAGGCGACCGCGGCGGACGATGGCGACGCCGCCCAACTCGAAACCGAAATCCGGGACCTACTCGAACGGGGCTTTACCCCCGAGCAAGTCGCCGCCAATCTGGATTTGAAGAGCGTGGAGCTCATCCGCGCGATCGCCGACGGCGCCACCGCCCGGTGATCGGGCCGGGATCCCGAGCTCCGAAGTAGGCCCCGAAAACAATCGATATCGATTATTGGGAAACGGGAGAAGCCGGACGGGCGCACGAACGCCCGACCGCTGCCCGCCGACCGGCTGCCGTCGGCGTGACCGTTTGCGAAGCCGCGCTATGGACGAGCGGGAATACCTGACGCTGGACGAGTTCCAGAAGCGGTGCGGATTATCGATCGTCACCCTCCGGCGCTACGTCAAGAGCGGGAAATTGGAATCCGTCCAAGCCGCGGGCCGCGGGCACCGGATTCTGATCCCGCGCGACGCGCTCGACAAATTGCGCACCGCGCCGAAGAAGTCGCCCGATCCCATCCGGGTCGGGCCCCCAGCCAAAATCTCGACCCTCTCGGGGCCGAAGCCGCGCTGGCGCGCCGACCCTGCCCGCCCCAAACCCGATGCCGCCGCAGAAGCGTAGCTCCGACATTCGAGCGGGACGCCAGCCCCCGCTCGAGGAGATGCGTCCGGGGACTCGATCCAGGAGTTTGAAAAACATGCCCACGCCGAGGAAGAACAAACGCTACATCGGTAGCCACTTCGTGTGGATTCTGACCGAGCGCAGCCGCGTGTGGTGGGCCGATGGACGGAGCAACTCACCCAATGTCGGACGGCATTCGCTCGGGACCAAGGACCGCGCCGAAGCGTTCCGGCTCGTGCAGCAACTCGACACCGCCAAGGCCGTGGAGTACGGCTTGGCCGAACCCGAAATCGCGGTGGCGACCGCGCGGGAAGAACTACCGCTGGCTGTAGGGCGCAAACTCTACGAGGATCACGTCGGCCGCTCGCGGCTCATCGGCGGCGCCCGGGCTTCGACGCAAAAGCGCTATCGACCCGTCCTCGACAAACTCGCGAAGTTCCTGAACAAGCGGGGCATCGCCACTTGGAACGGGCTGACCGACGCCGTGTTGGAAGCGTACCTCGGCCACCTCGAAAAGTGCGGCTTGGCATACCGCACCCAATACCTCGAGGGGAATACGATCAAGGCCATCGTCGCATTCCTCATCGAGAAGAAGGAGTTGCCGGCCGAGGCCAGGCTCACGGTCAAGCTGAAGAAACCCCAGGGTACGGACACCTACTGCTGGCGGACCGCCGAGGTGCTGGCCATTCTGGAGTACGCGCGGGGACGGCCCGAACTCCGCTGGCTGCACGACGTTCTCGCCTACACGGGGATGCGGATCGGCGAAGTCATCGCCCTGCGCTGGAGCAACCTCGACCTGTCGACCGACAAAATCTACCTCGTCGACGAAACCGCCTCGAGCCGGCGCGGGTCGCAGCCCCGGCAGACTCTCAAGGGGGGCCAGAATCGGTCGTTCCCGATCCATCCGGATTTGAAACCGATCCTCGAAGCGATCGCCAAAGGATCGGATGGCTACGTCTTCCGCGGTCCCCGGCTCGGGCGGCTCAAAGCCGACACGGTCCGGAACATCTTCATCCGCGACGTGCTCCGCCCGCTCGCGGCCGAGTTCCCGACGCCGGTGGGCGAAATCGGTTTCGCCCACGGTCGCCTCCATTCCTTCCGTCACTTCTTCTGTTCCTGGTGCGTGAATGGCGGGAAGCCGCAGCAGACGGTGATGGCGTGGCTGGGGCACAAGGACTCGAAACTGGTGGCGCACTACTACCACTTGCTCGACGAGGAGTCGGGACGGCAAATGGCGGGGCTTACCCTGTCGAAACAGTCGCCAGGTGAAATGCGGGGGGCATCAAGCGGTGCGCCGAACGAAGTGTCGGGGCCTGAGTCGCGGGGATGAAAACACTCTGATTGTCACAGTGATTGTCACAGTCGACTGTGACAATCAGCCGAGGACGCAAAAAATGGCTAGTTTTCAGGCCATTTTGAGTGAGTGCCACAAATCGAACGGAGAGGAAGGGAAACTGCTTAGGCCGTTTCCTAACCCCATCCCAATGAGGGCCTTGTGGCGTTATCCCATTCGACATCAAATACTTGGGACTGATCATCTGTGATCAGACGCGCTCAGGGATACTCACGATTGATCAAGTCGATTGTCACACTGTGCCAATCGATTATCGCTTCGGAGGGAAGTCATGTCGAGCGGTGCTTCGCGACGGCCCGCAAGCCGAGGGGCTCCTTCACGCGGAAGCTGTAGATAAGTTGTAACCGTTCATCCCATCCCTTTTGATCTTGCGCTTTCCCTTGGATTCCGGCATACTGCGTGCATGGACGCCCCGGCCCCTCCGATTCCCGACTGCCCCCGATGCCGGGTATTCGAAGCGCGCATCCTCGTTCTCGAAACCAAGCTCCGCGATCTCGAAGATCGCCTGAAGCCGCCGCCCCCGAAGCGTCCCGTCGAGCCCCAGCCGCCGGCCCCGGCCAAGGTGTCGACCGGCAAGAAGCGCGGCGCCCAGCCCGGCCATCCGCCGCACTTGAAGCGGTTCCTGCCGGGCGAGCGGGTGAAGGATTTCATCGATCACGAACCCCGATGCTGCGCCGCCTGTGACAAGTCGTTGTCGGCAATCCCGAACGACGCCGATCCGAAGCGGCACCAGGTCGCCGAACTGCCGGTGATCCTCGCCGAAATCACCGAGCACCGGGGCCATTCGCGCA
>JBBRUN010000474.1:0-4472 GCA_038247765.1 Gemmatales bacterium
ACCGGGTTGCACGATGACGAGGTCGCCTTCGATGAGGGGCGAACAGGCGATGCCCCATGTCGGCACCGGGGCTTGGTAGTCGACGACAAGGTCGTGCTGCCAAGCGACGGTCGGCTTTTCACCGGGTGAGGCCGGGAGTTTCAACGCGGTGAATTGGCCCGCTGCGCCCGCGGCATACGCGAAGCCGGCGTGGATCGTCGGCGTCGCCCGCGGGCCGCTCGGGTAGCCGATGGCTTTGTAATCGGCGGAGTAGTCGTGCGTCCAGATTTCATCGCCACTGTCCGGGTTCAAACAGCGGATGCGTTCATTACCATCGAGGCGATCCATCGTGTAGAGCCGGCCGTCGGCGATGGCGAACGAAGAATATCCACCGCCGCACGGCTTCGACCAAAGTACCGTCGGCGGCGATTCGTTCCAGTTCGTGCGGAAGTTGGTGCCGGGGGACCAGCCGTCGCGCAGCGGCCCGCGGAACTGCGGCCAATCCTTCGCGTCGGGGGTGCGCTCATTCCCTTGCCTCAGATTGACACCTTTGAGTTTTTCCAGCTCCGCCGTATCGACTTGCTGGCTATCGAAGAAATTGGGAAATCGCGTGCGGAACAGCCACCAACTGGCCATGAGCAAGCCGGCGATCCCGAGCAGGCCGAGGATCAGCAGATAGCGGCGCGTGCGGGATCCGGGTGGGCGTGTGGGCATGGCTCGGCTCGCGGAAAGGGATGATCCCGCGATTCTAGCACGGGCTTCGACTCACTTGCCCGCGTTCGCTTCGGCTGGCTGGCCGGTGTGCCGTCCGCCGATGGCGAGGCAGCCGTCGCCGATCCGGAGGGTCGTGACTTGGGTTTCGGGCCGGTGCTGATTAGCGTAGAGCTTACAAATGGCGACCGGGTTCTCCCCGTTGCGGTACCAGTTGACATCGGCGCTCAGTCGCCGGGCCGCATGGCCGATGTCGTCGAGCACCCAATTCTTCGGCAGCGGCATCGCCCCGGCTTGGAAGCGGACGATTTCCATCGCGACCAAGTTCGATTGGCCTTCCACCAGCCACATGCGGAGTTCGAGGAGGATAATCGCGCTCCAGAAATCGTTCCCTTCGCGGAAGGCGATCCGCAAGCGGTCGTCTTCGATACTAACGCGGGGATCGGGCAAATCGCCGAGGAGGGCCGCCGTGAGTGGGTTGGTACCGCTTTCGCCGTCGCGGAAAAAAGCGTTGAGTTCGTCCGCCGTGAAGGTCGCGCCCCAATCCCCTTTTTGGGTCATGCGCACGTCTTCCATCAACTCGTTCAACCGCGTGACGACCTTCCCCGCTTGTGCGGAATCGTCCGGCCGCGGGCCATCCTTCTTTTCGCGAACGTAGAAGTCCGGCTCTTGTTTCAGCAGCGTACCGACGATGACAACCGAGAGCGCGAACAGCGCCGCCAAGATGAGCAGGGTTTTGATCAAGCCTCGCCGGCGCATGCTAGGTCCGATCGGGTGGTTGTGGCGGTTGTAGCGGGTGTAGCCAATCTACGGATCGGCGTCAACGATAGTTCTCGCAAACACCCGGCGGGTCGGGTACGTTAGTAGGGGTGAATCGGCCGTCGTTCGCAGGAGTAAATTTATGCTACGGTTCAATTGTCTGCGCTCGGGCGTCGCGATTTTGGCCCTTGGTATGTCCGTGCCACACGTCGTAGCTCAAACCGATCCGCTCGAACGGGCGAAGGCTTTGCAGCGCTTCCATGATCAAACGGCCGAGTCGGACGTGAAAGAAGCCATCGCCTTGGCGGGGAAACTGAAGGCGTCGCACCCCGAAAAGGCGGCGCAGAATCTCAAATCGCTCCGGGTCGGCCTCGATCTCCGAACCGATATTTCTTCGACGAAGCGCGACGCGCTGATCGAACAGATCAACGGCGCAATCAAAGGCATGGCGCAAGGCCCGGCGCTGAGGCCGCTCGACCCGAAGATCGCGATCTTGAAAGACGAAAACAAGAAAGCCTTCTCGCAAGCGTCGCTCGAAGCGAAAGAAATCGCCGATGCCGTGGCGAAGATCGCCAAGGATTTCGACGAGAACCGCATCAAAGACGCCCAGCGGAAAATCGCCGAGCTCGCCGCGAAGTACCCGGCCAACCCGGCCGCGTTCCACCTCAAGCACCAAGGTGCGACCGCCGCGGCCATCGATGAATCGCGGGATTTATCGAATGAGCAAGGCCGGCGCTTCCTCATCGCCCAAAACGATATCGCCAACTCGGCTTTGCCGGCCATCGGCGATATCGAATATCCAAAGGGCTGGAAAGAAAAGATGGAGCGCCGTCGCAAGCTCGAGCTGCCGCTACTGGGGCCCGAGGAAATCAAGATTCTCGAAGCGCTCGAGAAGCCCGTCACCGGCGGCACCAAGAGCGCCCCGTTCGAAGAATCGATCCAGAGTCTGTCGACGCTCGTCGATTTGAACATTTACCTCGACAAGAAATCGATCGACGATGTCGGTGCCGATCTCCGCAAGCCGGTGGACATCCCCGGCAACGTCAGCGCCCGCACCGCCCTCCGGGCCATGCTGCAATCGCAAGGCCTGACATTCATCATCAAAGACAAGATCCTGCAAGTCGTGTCGGTGGAAAAAGCCCGCGAGAACATGGTGACGCGCTCTTACGAAATCCGCGACCTCGTGCAAACGGGCGGGGCGTTCAACGGCGCCGTGACTTGGGGGCCGTACCTCGACTTCCAACAGACGCAGCAGAACGCCCAAATGATGATCGACGCGATCAGCGGTTCCATCGACCCGATGGTGTGGAAAGGCAAGAGCGGCCAAGCGACGATCACGTTCCACTACCCAAGCATGTCGCTCATCGTGCGGGCGCCGTCCGAAGTCCACGCCGATCTCGGCAAGAGCTTGGGCAAGCGCTAAACCCGGCTGAAGCTCGGTTCGATCGCCACCGCCTCCGATGTCGTCACCCTCGTGGTGACGATTTTCGTTTCCGGCGAAACACCGGTTCGAATCCGCTCGACGAAATGCCCCAACCGGGTCAGCCCTTCGCGCAGCCGGCCTTCCTCCGGGGCGAAACTGACGCGGACGAAATTCGTTCCCGAGGATCCATACGCGCACCCCGGGCCGACGAGCACGCGCTCTTCGCGCAGCAATTTCTCGGCCAAGGTGCGGCCGTCGATCCCGAGCGACGCCACCGACACCCAGAGAGTTACGCCTGCGGCCGGCCAAGTCGGTTCGAGGCCCATTCCTTTCAAGCGATCGAAGGCGTACTGCCGGCGGTCGCGGAGCGATTTCAGCATCGGCTCGAATGCGGCCCGATCCTTGCGAAGGGTACCGATTGCGGAGTGTTGGCAAATCGACGGGACGACCGGCGCATTCAGATTCGCACAGAGCGCCGCCGTGCGGACGAGCTGCCGATGCCCGCTCAGCCAACCGACGCTCAGGGCACCCGAGGCGTAACCGGCGGTTGTCGAATCGATGGTCAGCATCCGCGATTCCGTGCCGGGGAACGCGTCGAGGCGGGGCCATTTGCCTTCGTATTGGAACCGCGACAACGATTCATCGACGCAGACGAGGACATCGTGGCGGTTGGCGTGCCACGCGATTTCTTCGAGGTCGTCCGCAGTAAATCGCCCGCCGGTCGGCGACGCGGGTAGAGCCAGAGCCAGAAGTTTGGCCCCGCGGAGCGAGCGTATGAGCCCCGCATTCAAGAACCGCGTCCGGCCGTCTTCGTTCCACGTCGGAATCCAGCGCAACGTGGCCCGGCGCGATTTCGCCCCGAGATGCAGCAGGGGGGAACAGGGGTCGAAGAGCACGACGCGGTCGCCCGGATTCACGAAGGCATCGAGCACGGAGGCGAAGGCGCCGGTCGCGCTGTGGGTCACGAGGATTTGGCGGGCCGGATCGACGATTCGCCCGTCGCGCCGATAGTTCGCCGCGATGGCGTCCCGCAATTCCGCGAGGCCGAAGGGGTCGGTGGAATCGCGGTCGTGGCCGGGGCGCAGGGTCGGTGCCGCGTCGAATACCGGCGATTCCAGATTCAGGTCGATCACATCGTGGCCGGGCGATGGCGGGAAAGTCGCGGGGTCGAGGAGTTCGTCGATCGGTGCCGCGAGGACGCGATCCGAGACGTACTTCGCGAAGTGAGGCTCGCCCTTCGTGAGCCGCTTCGTCATCGGTAGCACGCGGGCGATGCCGGTGCGGACGCACGCACGCTTCAGCCAAAAGGGAAGTGCCAAGCCGGGCCTCCTTGCCCACGGGTTCGATGACTCAGCCGTATTGTGCGCGGCGGGTGGCGGGCTTGTAAAGCCCGATTGGTAGAATGGCCAGAGTTAATCCGGGGGATACCACCATGAAGCGGATACGCATCGGCAACGGCTGCGGATTCTGGGGCGACAGCGTCGATGCCCCGATCCGCCTGGCGGAGCAGGGGAGGCTCGACTACCTCACGCTCGAATATCTGGCCGAGTTGACAATGTCGATCTTGGCCCTGTTGCGCCAGCGGGATCCGAATGCCGGC
>JBBRUN010000475.1:0-4446 GCA_038247765.1 Gemmatales bacterium
CCCAATAACATCGTCGGCGGGTACCACGTCCTCGAAGCGGCCCGCAAATCCGGTGTGAAGCGAATCATCCTCGCCAGTTCGGGGCAAGTCGTGGACGGTTACGTCGATGCGGGACAAACGCCCGTGCGCGCGGATTGGCCGGCGCATCCGAGGTATTTGTACGCAGCCAGCAAGGTATTCCTCGAAGCCCTCGGGCAAGGGTACGCCCACGCCCACGGCATGAACGTGCTGGCGGTGCGGCTCGGTTGGTGCCCGCGCGATCTGGGGCAGGTGGCGCAGATCGCCTCCAGCCCGGAGGATCAAGATGCGTTCCTCAGCCCCGGCGACGCCGGGCGATTCTTCGCGTGTGCGGTGGAAGCGACCGAGTTGCCCGCGTTTGCGCCGATGTTTGTGACCAGTCTTCCAATGGGGAAGATGCTATACGACTTAACGGCCGCGAAGGAGTTGGTCGGGTTCGCCCCGACGGATTCGTGGCCGACCGGTGCGGAAGACTTTTGATTCCCACATTTCTCCGCACTTCCGCGTAAGATCGTGCCGGCACCATCGCTGGATGAGTATCGCCGAGGGACAGCACGATGACCGCTCCAGCCGCCGATCTCGAATTTCATCGCCCCGCCCTCCAGCGGTGGGCCGAATGCCAGATGCCGACGTGGCTGCGCGGCAAGCTCGACCCCGCCGACCTCGTGCAGCAAACGCTGCTGGAAGCGCACGCGGTCCGCGATCGCTTCGCGGGTTTTGGCGACCTCGAACTCTTGGCCTACCTCCGCCGAATGCTGACGAACAACTCGATCGACGCGGCGCGGAAACACGGCCGCTCGCGGACCGACGCCCAGGCGGACGAATCGGGCGATTCGTCGGTCCGATTGGCCGACTGGCTCGCCGCGGATCACACGTCCCCGAGCGAGCGGGCCTCGCGCAACGAGCGTTTCGAGAAACTCGCGTCGGCTCTCGCGGGATTGCCCGATTCGCAGAGGATCGCCGTCGAGATGCGCTACTTGCAGAAGATGAAAGTCTCCGAGATCGCTCTCGCGATGAACCGCAACGACAACGCCGTGTCGCAACTGCTGCACCGGGCCGTGACCGCGCTCCGCGATGTCCTCGCAGACGCCGCCGAAACGGGAGGGTGACCATGTCGGACGATTCGACGCTCGACCGGACCGGAACACACGCGGGCGCCGCCCTCGTAGACCGGGCCAAGGATTCGGGAGATTGGAAAGCGGTCGTCGATTGGATCGCCGAGCACCCGCAACACGCCGAGGACGTCGCCCAGTACCACGGCGGTGTCAAGCTAGTGACCAAAGCCCTCTACTCTCCCACCGTCCGGTCGGGCCATACCATCGGCGGGATCGAGTTGAAGGAAATCCTTGGCAGCGGGGCGATGGGCATGGTCTACCGCGGCTACGACTCCGTGCTGCGACGCGAAGTGGCGGTGAAGGTCGTCCGCACCGAGCACGCCCTCTCGCCTTTGGAATTGGCCCGCTTCGAACTCGAGCGCGAGCTGGTGGCCTCGCTCGGCCACGCGAACATCGTGCCGGTGTTGTCATCCGGCAACGCCGACGGCGTGCCGTACATGGTGATGCCGCTGTTGGCCGGCGGGAGTTTGGCGGCATGGCTCAAGGCATTGGGGCCGGACCGCCGGCTCGATCCGAAGACGGCCGCCCGGATGATGCGAGAGATCGCGCTCGGCGTTCACCACGCCCACGACCGCGGCTTGATCCACCGGGATTTGAAACCGGCGAACATCCTCCTCGACGCCGACCAAAAACCGCTGATCGCCGACTTCGGCATCGCCCGCCGCGTCGACGCCACGCTGACCGAGACCGCCGGGTTCGCCGGGACGGTCCCGTACATGGCTCCGGAGCAAGCGCGGGCGGAAAAAGACCTGACGAAGGCCGTGGACATCCACGCGCTCGGGGCCATTTTGTTCGAACTGTTGACGGGTCGGACTCCGTTCGCCGGCGGGGATGTCGCCGAGATATTGCACCGCGTGATGCACGAACAAGCTCCGCTCGTTCGGACGTTCCGCCGCGATGTGCCCGCCGATCTGGAAGCAATCTGCTTGATGTGCTTGGAGAAAAACCCCGGCCAGCGCTACCCGAGCGCGCTGACCCTCGCCGAGGATCTGGATCGATTTGTGATGGGCGAGGCGCCTGTGGCCCGGCCGCCGGGTTTCTGGGATTGGCTCCGGCAGTTGTCGCGCACCAAACCGGACAAACTTGCGAACGAATCGTGGCGGGTGACGGCTTGGCTCGGGTTGCTGATCCTGCTGACGAACATCGGCGTGTATGCGATGGTGAAGGCGAGCAGCCCCGCGATTTGGGTTTGGGCCTCGAACATCCCGATGGGCCTGACGCAGTACGGCATCCTCTGGTGGTACATGCTGCGCCGCTTCCGGAGTGTGGCCGCTGTGGATCGGCATTCCCTCATCATGGCGGCCGGGGCCATCGGCGTTTACAACCCGCTGATGGCGATTTACGTTCCTTTCTCGACCTCGGAATCGGCCCGTACCGTCCTGCCCATGTTCCCGCCGATGTTGGCGATCTGCGGGCTGTGCTTCTTCATCCTCGGCTCGACCAACTGGAGCCGCTTCTTCCCGATCGGGATCGTGTTGATGGCTGCTGCGCCGCTTCTCACGATCCGGCCGGAAATTGCCCCGCTACTCTACGGCGGGATCGTCGCCGGAGTGCTTGGGTACTGGTCTTACGTCAGTCGGGATTCGTCGATTTCGCGTTGATCCTCCCCTCGTAACCCGCCTGCCCTTCCGTCGGTGGCCCATTGCCACCTCAGCCGAAGGTGCGCGCATTGCCGGAGATTCCGATGACCCTATCCGAGGCCACCGCGCCGACCGTCGTCGCCTGCTACTCCGTCTACGATGACTTCTTCCCCGCCCTCGGCTTTACCGACCTGACCGACGGGATGTACGAGGGCCAGCCGGATCGCCCGTTCGACGCCGCTCAAGCCCGGCAGGCGGAGGTGCTGCTCGACCGCGCCGGCGTACACGGCGGGAAAAGGGTGCTCGACATCGGCTGCGGCTACGGTCGGATTCTGCGGACTGCGGCAGCCCGAGGGGCGAAAGCGTGGGGTATCACCGTCTCCCCGGAGCAGGTGAAGCGCGGCGCCGCCTCGGGGTTGAACGTGCGACTGCAGAACTACAAGCACCTCAGTTCCGAGTGGGACGGACAATTCGACGGGGTCATCGCCAACGGTTCGCTCGAACACTTCGCACAGCCCGAGGATGCGGTCGCGGGACAAGAAGAGTCGATCTACCGCAAGTTATTCGCCACCGTCCACCGCCTGCTCGCACCGGCGTCGATCGGAGCCAAATTCGTGACGACCGCGATTCACTTCCGGCAACGCCCGGACCCGCGAGATTGGTTGAAACCGCCGTCGGCGTTTTCTCGGGGTTCGCCCGAATTCCACTGGTCGCGCCTCACGCGGGCCTACGGCGGTTGGTACCCGGTGATGGGTCAACTCCAGCGCTGCGCCAAAGGATACTTCCGATTGATCCACGAAGAAGACGGCACCGAGGATTACCGGCTCACATCGGAGGCGTGCCTGGCGTCCGTGCGGCGGCAGTTGAAGTCCTGGCGGTTGTTGAAGGTCGGACTGGCGGCGTTGCCGGGGATGGTGCGCAGACCGATCCACGCGGCGCGGATGCTCCGGTGTATGCTCGGCAGCGATTCGTGGAATTGGCAGTTTTGCGGCAACCCGGCACCGACGATCTTGCTGCGGCAGACGTGGGAGCGCGTGCCCTGGTGAGGTATAATGCCCGCACCGTTCCCCGGGATCCGACCATGCCGAAGAAAGTCGTCCTTATCGCCGATCCGGGCATCGACACCGCGTTCGCGGTCGCGCTCGCGCTGCACGATCCGAACCTCGATGTCATCGGTCTGCTCCCGTGCGCCGGCAACGTCTCGGCGGCGCAGGCCACGGCCAACGTGAACATCCTGATCGAGCAGTTCGACCCGGCGAAGTGGCCGCGGACCGCGACGGCTTTGCCGCGATGGGGGAGTCGTGGTTCGAACCGGTCGTGCTCACGCGGAACTTCTTGTGCGAGATCGCCTGAATTCCCAGCCCTTTCATGATCTTCGCCACCGTGTTCCGCGAGCACGCCTGCCCCCGCGCCACCAATTCCGCGTGCATCCGCGGCGAGCCGTAGCGCTTCTTCACCGCCGTGTGGATCGTCCGGATCTCCGCGGCCAACTCGTCGCGGCGCTTCTCGGTGACACTGGGTTGTCGCTCGATCCAAGCGTAGTAGCCCGACGGAGAAACTTCGAACAACTCGCACATCAGACGCACCGGATAAAACGAAGACTGGCGATGGATCAAGTCGTATCTCAGGTCGACTCCCTGGCGAAGAACGCCGTCGCTTTTTTTAGGAGGTCGCGCTCCTGCACGAGCCGCTTGTTCTCGGCCCGCAGTCGGTGGACTTCCTCTTCGAGCACA
>JBBRUN010000476.1:0-4419 GCA_038247765.1 Gemmatales bacterium
ACCCCGGCCAAGCACCACTCGGCGCTCGCTTTGTTCGCCCGGATCGGTTTGTCGCCCACGATCACGAAGAACGGATTGGTGTGTCCCGTTGGCACGACCCGCACCGCTACCCAACTGCTCACGGCGATCTCGGCGTTGAAGGTCAACTCGCGGGTCTTGCCGTCGCACGGCATCTCTTGCTTCTCCACCGGCAGGCCGTTGACGACCAGTTCCACGGGCACCGTCTTTCTGCCGGGGTAATACGCGGCGGCCTGCAAGGCGAGCGACACTTTGCCCGCATTGGCCATGCGGATTTCGCTCCCCTTCAACCCGAGTTCGTACTTCTTGTCGTCGGCGGTCGCGGACAAATCCATCAAGTGCGTCGCCCCGTCGCTGACGTAACTACGGCCGTCGGCGATCGAAAGGATCCATTTCTCGAAGGTCAGTTCGCCGTCCACCTTCGCGTAGACCCGGCCGATGCCGACGCGTTCGCCCGTGATGCAGGGGAAGTCGGTCTCGCCGCTGGCGCGGACGCGGAAGCCACAGTTCAGCACGTGGTACCACATCGTCCACTCGGCGTTACGGGACGTGTTCATCGTGCTGATGAAATCGACCGCGGAGACGGGCTTACCGTCCGGCCCGGGGACCTCGTGCGCCGCGTCGACGATGAACTCGTTGGCGCCGATGCCGTCGTAGGCCGGCACGTCGAACGTCGGCAAGCCGCCGGGGCCGTCGGTCGCCCCCGGCACGCGGCCGATGACGCGCGTCAGCCCGCTGGCGGAGTGGGCCGGCCCTGTGATGGCCCCTTGCTTCTTGGCCCACCGGAGCGTGTTCATCCCGAGCGTCGGCCAGTGGTCCTTCGACTTCCCACCGGGGTAGATTTGCTCCTTCAAATTGAGCAAGTTCAAATGCCCGGACGCGTGCGAGCCGAAGCCGCTGACTTCGACGTCGTAGCGCAGCAGATACGGCGGCCGCGAGACGTCGTCCGGTTTGCCGGTGAAGAAGCGTTTCTGATAGTCGAAGCAGGGCCCCCACGTCAGGCAGCAGCCGACTTTGAGGTCTTCGCCGACGATGTGCCGCATCATGTCGATCGGCTCGACGCCTTGGGTCGGGCTTTCGTAGTGGGCGCACCCGGCCGCATGAATGTGGTGATCGCCGCTCCACCAGCCGCGCTTCGCGGCGTCGATCCAGCGCGCCACGGAGTAGTGGAACTCGACCGTTTTGTCGCCGACGATCAGTTCCCGCTTCTCGGGGATCGACTCCGGTCCACGCGAGCAAATCACGGTGTACACCCCGGCGGGGAGTAGGACTTTCTCCCCGGTCGCGCGGTAGACCTGCGCGTGGAAGAAGAAGTCCGGGGCGAGCCGCTTCGCCTGCGCCGGATAGACGCGGTTCTCTTTGTCGCGGATCACGAACGCGGCGGTCGTCGGCGTCCCGTCGAACTCGGTTACCCGGAAGGTCACCGGCACCGACGGCTTCGCGGTGAATGTCACTTTCGCGCTGCCGCTGAAGGTCGGCGAGTCCGCTTGGTAGCCCAGACTGATCCAATCGAACACGGTGGCGCCCGGTTCGCTCCCCGGATCGATGCGGATGCCGGCGAGGTCGTCGTCCAACGACTCGAACTTCACCTCATACTCTTTGCCGCGCCCCGCTTCGATCGGGAAGTTCGCGACGTGTCGGCCGTCCGATTGCGTGCGACCTTTGGTCGTCCAGAAGACTTGGCCGACCCCTCCCTTTTCGAGGTTGGCCCAGAATCGCAAGGTGAACTTGCCCTTCTTGGCTTCGACTTTCGACGAGATGTACGGGTCGATGTCGGTCATGGTCACTTGCAACTTGCCCTTCGCCGCTTCGAGTTTGCAGTGGTTGTCGGCCGTCCAACCGTCGGCGTCTTTATCGAATTTCCATTCGCGGACGACCGCACCCTTGGCCCCTTTCAACCCGGTGCCCCCCTCGACGCGGAAGTTGATCTCGGCCATCTTTTCCCCCGCGTCGCGACTATAGACTTGCACGAGTGTGTACTCCAACTCCAGCCCGCTCAGGTTCGGCAACAGCGGTTGCGCGGTGTGCGGCACCAAGCTCAGCCAGCGACTCAGTACGTCGTCTTTGGGCGAATGCGGCACCGGCTTCGCACTCGGGCTGTCGATGCGCAGTTGGCCGGTCGCGCCCGGTTTGTTGATGACCTTCACCAAGCAGACCCGCCAGCCTTGCTCGACCAACTCCGGCTTGGTCGCCGAAGCCGTGACTTTCGCCACGCCTTTCTCATCGATCTCGACGGCCGCCATGCAAAGCGGATCGAGCAGCGCCTGCACCTTGGCCACGGCCGCGTCGCCGTCCTTCGCCTTGAGTGCGGCCAGCGGTTCGGCCGTTGTCGCCGGCAGCGGTTGGCCGAGGGAATCGAGCGCTTGGGCGAGCCGTTTGGCCTGTGCCAGCAGCGGTTGGGCTTCGACCGTCTTCACCGCCGGGAGACCGGCGGCGGACGCGGGCAGGGCGATCCCGAGCAGGATCACCGCGGAGAGGAGGCGGCACATGGAGAGGTGTCCTCGATGGGGGAGCGATTCAGCGATTCACTTTGAACAGCACCGGCACGTCGGAGCGGAAGCCGAGGTCTTCGGATCCTTGCCCGGCTTGGAACGCGATGGTCAACTCGGAGCGACCGGGCTTTCCGCATGTGATTTCGAGCAGCCTGTACTCCACCGGCAGGCCGGCCAGGTCGGTCGGTTTCAGCAGCGTCACCGTGAACGGGTTCACTGGGTCTCCTGCAAATGTCCCGCGCGGCGTCAACCGTTGTTGCCCGCCGCTGAGGTTTTCGATCTTGATCAAGAAGAGCCCCGGCCGCTTCGCGTTGAGTTCCGCCCGAGCCGGTCCGCGCAGGAGTTTCACGCGCCCTTCGGGGTTAATGCTCACGCGAAGGAACACAAATTCGTCGCGCGCCTGGTGCAGAGTCGCTGCGAACGCGACGGCGATGGCGAATGCGGTCAACTCAGCACCCCTGTCACGATTTCGCCGTGGACGTCGGTCAACCGGTAATCGCGGCCGCCGTGCCGGTAGGTGAGCTTCGTGTGATCCAGCCCCATCAGGTGCAAGATGGTCGCGTGGAAATCGTGGACGTGCACCGGTTTCTCCACGGCGCGGATGCCGTGCTCGTCGGTGGCCCCGTAGGCGATGCCGCGCTTCACGCCGGCCCCGGCGAGCCACGAGGTGAAGCCCCAGTGATGGTGCTCGCGCCCCTTCGCATCGGCCAAGTTGTTGAAGGGCGTCCGCCCGAACTCCGAGGTAAAGACGACCAGCGTGGAATCGAACAAGCTCTGCCGTTTGAGGTCAGCGATCAGGCCCGCGATGGGCTGATCGACCTGCGTCGCCAGCCGGCCATGGTCGGCCATGTCGCCGTGGGAATCCCAGTTGGAACTCGACCCGGTGTGGATCAGTTCGACGAAGCGGACGCCGCGCTCGACCATCCGCCGGGCCGCGAGACACTGCCAGCCGAAGCCGTCGGTCTGGCCGCGCTTCAGCCCGTAGAGTTTCAGCGTCTCCTCGGTCTCTTTGGCGAAGTCGAAGGCCGCGGGCATCTCCGCTTGCATGCCGAAGGCGGTCTCGAACGACTTGATGCGGGCCGACAGTTGCGCATCGTCGGAGCGCTCGGCGCGGTGGGCCTCGTTGAATGCCTTCAACGCGTCGAGTTCGATCTCCTGACGCGAAGCGGGAACCCGGCGGGCGAGGTTGGCGACCGGCTCCGCACCCGGCACGACGCGCGTGCCTTGGTGCGCCCCCGGCAGGAAGTCGGAGGCCCACACCTGCGTACCGGCGTAGGGCATCTGCGGGGCGAGCACCACGAACGACGGCAGGTTCTTGTTCACGGTGCCGAGGCCGTAGCTCAGCCACGAGCCGAGGCTCGGCCGGGCGAACGCGAACGAACCCGTGTGCATACCGAGGGTCGCGTTGAAATGGTTCGAGTGGCTCGTGTGCATCGAGCGGATCAGCGCGATGTCGTCGATCGCATCGCCGATGCGCGGGAACAACTCGCTGACTTCGATCCCGCTCTTGCCGCGCGGTTTGAACTTCCAATCGGGCCGCTTCAGGTGCAGCTTCTCGTAACCAGCGCGGCCTTTCGTTTCCGGGTGGTCGGTCAGCGTCACCGACTTGCCATGGGATTCGATGAGCTTCGGTTTCGGGTCGAACGAGTCGACGTGCGAGACGCCGCCGCTCAGGAACACGAAGATCACCGACTTCGCTTTGCCGGGGAAGTGCGGCGGCTTCGGCGCGAACGGATCGGTCGATTCCGCGGCGAGCAACTCGCTCAGGATTCCGGGAACGAGCATCGACCCCGTGAGCGCGGAGCCGAGGAAGCGACGGCGCGAGGCGTGTTCCACGGTGTCACTCCACATAGAGGTAGTCGTTGCTGGCGAGGAGGATTCGCACGAGCGCCGACAAAGCGGCTTTGGG
>JBBRUN010000477.1:0-4413 GCA_038247765.1 Gemmatales bacterium
TACGTCCTGTTCCCGACCGACCGGCGGTTGACACTGCAAGAATTGCTGGCGGGGTTGGTTCAATTTTGAGTCGTTCGTCGTTCGTCATGCGTCATTCGTCATTCGGGCTACCGCAAGTCGGATATGCCCATGAGGCCGTGCGTCAGCACGAATGACGAATGACTCTATTCCAACGGCACATCCTTGAGCGAAAACGGCAGGGCCACGGGGACGATTTTTGTTCCGTGGAGTACCATCTTGACCGGCTTCGGAGCGGTCGCGCCGGTGGTGCCGAAGCGGATCGACACTTCGTACGTTTCGCGGACGCCGTCGCCGGACGAGCTGCTCTGGCGGACGAGCGGTTGCGTCATCGCTTTGCCGTCGGCGTCGAAATAGCGGATCTTGGCGAACGATTGGAAGTTGATGCTCGAATCGTTGGTCCCGACGCGTTGGCGGACTTGGCGTACGGCCCACGCGCTCGTGCAACTGGCCCGCAAGACGAGCGTCGTCGATTTCGACTTCTCATCGGTGGTCATCGACACGATCGTCAGCGAGCTGTCGTTCGGCCCGGCGAAGGTTTGCCCCAAGGCCGTCGCAAGCTCGGCCACTTCGACGATCGGTTGATTCGGCTGGGCGATTTCGCCGAGGATCAGCCCGTCGAGTTTGCTCAACGATTTCAATTCGCCGGCGTCGATTTTGAAAGTCACCGGGAGCACGCGCGGATTCGTGCGGGTCGACTTCACCGGCAATTCGATTTCGATGCTATCCACCTGAAATTGTTGGAGATCGTACGGGTTCGCCAGCGGAACCACGTCGGGTTTCCAAATCGTTTGCAGTTCCTTGCCGTCGCTCGTCTTCGCTTTGCCGATGCGAATTTCGCCCGTGTAGGTCCAGTTCAACCCCGCCTGCGGGGCGACGTCCAAGTGGAGGGTCAATTCGCCGCTGTTGCGATCGATGCCCGAGCCGGGGTAGCTCATCGGCAAGGCTTGGATCCGCACGCCGCCGCGGCGGTCGGCCGGGAGGGTCGCCGAACCATCGACCAAGATCACGGCGACGTCGCCGGGCCGGCCGAGTAACTGGGCGCCCAAACCGGGGCCATCGTAGTTTTCGACATTCCGCCGAATCGGTCGACGGCCGGTTTGCGGTTTGACTTCCGCCTTCGCGTCGGGCTTCAACTGCTCGGTCAGCCCGGCGGCCACGCAGAATTTTTCGATGGCGATCCACGGCGGCAGTGCATCGGTTTTCACCGTGACTGATCGGGCCGGGTCTTGGACGGTCGTGTGGAGTGTCAGCGGGATGCCGGTTTTGGTCCGCAATTCCGCCAGCGCGACGTTGAGTGGCTTATCTTGGAAGTCGAGAGCGACCGGTTTGCCCTGCGTGAGCGAAGCGACATCGGCATCGAGTTGGATCTTCGCCACGATGTTCGCGACGCGCGTTTGCACCTCGGGGTTCGAATTCTCGGCTTGGGCCTTCTTCAACCCCGGAAGCGCCTCGGTCCCCAATTCCTGCAGCGACTTCGTCGCGGCTTCGCGCTCGGCGTAGGAAGGTGAAGCGAGCCGGGCGATGAGCCCATCGGCCTTCGGATTCGCGGGGGCCGGATCCGCGGCCAGCGCCGAAGTCCAACCGGTGCCGAGGGCGACCAAGGTCAAGAGTGCATTACGCATGGCCGAGTGGCCCCCGGGTTGTGGAGTTGGTGTCTGACATTTTACCGCAGGAATCCGGTGGAATGCAACATCCGAGCCTCGATGGGGTGCGCCAACGGATTCTGGCGTTCAAATGACCGTTGTCGGATGCGAAGTCGCAACCGAAGCGAAGTCGTTGCCACATTGGGACTACCGAGAATTCCATTTCGCTTTCGGAGCTTTCAGAGCTTTCAGCGAGGGGGGTATGCAGAATGACCGAAACTGAAAGCGATATCTGTCAGCCTCCGCCGGAATCCGCCGACGCACCCGCGTAGACGAAACCCGAGATTCCGCTATCATCGACGTTTCCCGATGTTCCATTCGGGAAGCTGATCGAACCGCGGTGTCGCCTTCCCAAGCTTATTGCTGGCGGCGACGATCCAACCGGACGAGGGGTCGGCTCTACACTAGACGGGCGACACGCCCAAGGATAACGCCATGGCGTTGGGTTTACTCGGTTTCAAAGTCGGCATGACGCAAGTCTTCGCCGCGGACGGTTCCGCCGAACCGGTGACGGTGATCGAAGTCGGGCCTTGCCCGGTTCTGCAAATCCGAACCAAAGACGCCGACGGCTACGAAGCGGTGCAGATCGGCTTCAAAGACAAATCGCGGAAGAATGCCCGTCGGTCGGAACAAGGTCACGTCGCTTCGAAGCTCGAATCGAAGCGCAAAGCGGCCCGCCTCAAGGGCGGGGTGCAATTGCCCGCGAAGGCCGACTGCGAACCGCAGCGGCACGTCCGCGAATTCCGCATCGCCAGCGCGCCGACCGTCGCGGTGGGTCAAGTGCTCAAAGTCGCGGACATCTTCAAAGATGTCAAAGCCGTGGATGTCGTCGGCACGTCGAAAGGCCGCGGGTATCAGGGCGTTATGCGGCGGCACAACTTCGACGGCTTGCCCGCCGCGCACGGTGCGAAGAAGGTTCACCGCCAAGCCGGTTCGACTTCGTCGCTCGCCAGCAACCGGGGTAGCGGTCGCCCGAAGCGCGGTCTCAAACGCGCCGGCCAGTACGGCAACACCCGCGTCACCTGCCGGAACTTGAAGGTGATCAGCATCGACGAAGTGAACAACCTGATCCTCGTCCGCGGGGCGATCCCCGGCTTCAACGGGGCGTTCGTCATGGTGCGTCCGACCAACAAGATGACCTCTCGCCACGGCAAAACCGCAGCAGTGGTCGAATCGAAGACGAAGGTCGTGCTGCAGAAGAAGGGCAAGTGAGTCGTGATCGGTGAGTAGCGGTCAGTCAAAACGAAGGAGGTCGGAGATGGCGCGGGTGTGCTTCTCCGGGCTCCTTCTGTTTTTCCGCCCACTGACCACAACCACTGACCACTACTTCATAAGAATCACCGCCGACGCCGTATCGTTGCCGAAGTTCTTGTGGTCCTTCATCGTCCAGACGACTTTCTTTTCCTTGGTCACTTCGATCAACTGCGGGTTGTCCGGCCCGGCGTGGCAATTGCCGAAGACGATGTTGCCGTTCGGCAATTCCCGTACGGTCGTCACCCAAGCGAGCGTGATGCCGGGCAATTCTTTCTGGTCGATCTGCCAGACGATCTTCCCCTTCGGATCGACTTCGAGCACGCGGTTGTTGTTGCCGCCGCCGATGAGCGTGTTGCCGTTCGCCAAGCGAATGGCGCCATAAACTTCAACGCCGTGCCCTTCCGGCCCATGGCCGTCCGAGCGTTTGCGATCGCCAAGGCCGAGTGTGTAGCTCCAGACGACCTTGCCGTCGCCTTCGTATTCGCAGACGCTGCCTTCGCCTTCATGGCAGACCAAATAATTCCCCGACGCCAGTTTCCGCACCATCCGAGTATCGCGGTGAGCGTTCGGCTGTTTCACCTTCAGCGGAATCTCCTTCACGATTTTGCCGGCCTTATCCACTTCGACGATCCGCGTGTTTCCCGACTCGGCGACCATCGTGTTGCCGTCGTCGAGCCGCTGGAAGGCGTGGATCTCGATGCGACCCTTGTAGCCGTCCTTCGGCTTCGCCACGTACTTCCAAATGATCTCTTTCGTTTTGGGGTCGATCTCGACGACGTTCGTCGAAGTCGTATGCGTCAAGATGTTCCCGTTCGGCAGCAGGTGCAGATCGTGGACATCATGCTTGTTTTCCATCTCCCACTCGACTTTCCCATCGGTGCCGAGGATGGCGATGTGCCCTTTGCCCCGGTCCGCCGCGAGGACGCGATGAGCGACCGGCTCGGCGGCGGGTGTGAAGTTGGCGACGGCGAAGCAGAAGGTGATAGTCGCAAAGTGCCGATTCATGACAGATCCTTTCCAAAGATCGGGAGAGGAGGGTATAGTACGAACAGGGAGGAGTTAGCGGATGCCGACGTTCTTGGACGTCGACCTCGGTACGCTCTTCCTCCCGACCCAAAGATTGGCGGGCGCCGATCCTTGGAAGCTTCAGCAACAGATTGTAAAACACGGACATTCGACGCTCGGAATGCCAGCGATTTGGGTGGAAGTCGATCAGGATGGACGTTTGCAAATTGTCGATGTTGTTACGCGGGCCGCCAGAGTTGCGAAGCTGTTACCCGGCACATGCGTTACCCGATTGCGGACATTGAGGACTCACTTGGTCGGCGCGGCACGAGAATTTCTTGACATTTTGGAGAATCGCCAGTCGAAAGATGACCCAGCTTGTCATCGACCCTCCGCGATCGGATGCAGTCGATGATGGGCGCGGTTGCAGACTTGCCAGCGGACTTTTCGACTGAACACGATCATTACATCCACGGAACACCTCGACGCA
>JBBRUN010000478.1:0-4406 GCA_038247765.1 Gemmatales bacterium
AACGAGTGTGGCACAACGGTTGCCTACTGTTAGTCAGCGTGGATCATGTTGATTAGCGTTTTTTCAACGCCTCTACGGAGACACCCATGTCCGTGAAACACAATATCGACGATGCGGTCGATACCGTTGCCGACAAAGCCAAAGCGGCGAAGGATGCCGTGGTCGATGCGGCTGGCACCGTCGGGGACAAAGCCAAATCACTTGCCGGGAAGGCCAAAGACAGCGCTCAAGACGCTGCGGATACGGCCGGCAAGAAGGTCGAGAAAGCCGGCGAAAAGATCCGTGAGCAAGCCGACTGACAGTCATTGATCGAATGAAAGCCCTCGCGAACCAGATAGTTCACGGGGGAATTCTTCATGTTTCGAATTCCGAATTCCCAGCGCAATCGAGTGCGCAATCCCGATGCCTACGATTGCTCAATCCCGTCTCATGCCGACAATGTCGCTATAGTGTTAGGTAAGAACCTAACGCCACCCATTGGTCACCATGACCCCGCCCGCACTCCGAAAGCCGAAGAAACTCACGCTGAAATTGTGGGACGAGCAGTACGCGGCCCCGCTCGCGCCGACCACTGCGGACGAGATGGCGGCCCTGGGCTGGGACGCCGTGGACATCGTATTCGTCACGGGGGATGCGTACGTCGATCACCCGAGCTTCGCCATGGCCATCTTGCACCGGGTGCTGACGGCAGCAGGGTTCCGCGTGGCCATTCTCAGCCAGCCCGATTGGAAGACCTGCGATCCTTGGAGGCAATTCGGTAGGCCGCGTCTGTTCTTCGCCGTGAGTGCGGGGAATATGGATTCGTTGATCAATCATTACACGGCGAATAAAAAAGTCCGGAATGACGACGCTTATTCCCCCGGTGGTCGAATCGGGTTGCGCCCGGACCGGGCGACACTCGTTTACGCACAGCGCTGTCGCGAAGCCTATTCCGGCGTGCCCGTGATTGCCGGGGGCGTGGAAGCCTCGTTGAGACGGCTCGCGCATTACGACTATTGGTCGGACACGGTGAAACGCTCGATCTTGCTCGATTGCAAAGCCGATTTGCTCGTCTACGGTATGGGCGAATCGAACATCGTCGAAATCGCCCGGCGATTCCGCGACGGCAAGTCCGTGAAAGAGATGCGCGATCTGCGCGGTGTCGCCTACGCCCTCGGTGCCCGCGAATCGGCGGACTACCTCGCCACCATCGCCGGCAATCCCGCGATCCAAGTGGTGCCGAGCTACGAAGCGGTGGCGTCGGACAAATGGCAGTTCGCCGAAGCGACGCGGATTATCCACCACAATACCAATCCGCATAACGCGGTCACTTTGGTTCAAATGCATGACCGGCAAGCCGTCGTGCAAACACCGCCGGCACTGCCGTTGACCGAAGCCCAGATGGATGAATATTACGGATTGCCGTACACGCGTCGGCCGCATCCGAGTTATACCGAGCCGATCCCCGCGCACGAGATGATCAAAGATTCGGTGACAATCCTGCGCGGCTGCTTCGGCGGCTGCACCTTCTGCAGCATCACGGCGCATCAGGGTCGGATCATCCAGAGCCGCTCGGCGGAATCGGTGATGATCGAGGTCGAAAAGCTCGCGGCCGATCCGGGGTTCAAGGGCATCATCAGCGACATCGGCGGGGCGACCGCGAACATGTACGCCATGAAGTGCACGCGGCCCGAGGTCGAAGCCAAGTGCCGGCGGCTGTCGTGCGTCCACCCTACGATTTGCAAGCTCATGGGCACCGACCACGGACCGCTGATCCGACTGATGAAAGACGTCCGCGAAGTCCCCGGCATCCGCAAAGTGCTCGTGAGTTCGGGTATCCGCATGGACTTGGCCCAACTCTCGCCGGAGTACGTCGCCGAGCTCGCCGAGCACCACACGGGCGGCCGTTTGAAGGTCGCCCCGGAGCACACCAGCCCGACCGTGCTGGAGGTGATGAAGAAACCGAGCATCGACAACTTCGGCATATTCGCCCAGCAGTTCCGCGACGCTTCCGCCGCCGCGGGCAAGCCGAAGCAGCAGATCATTCCGTACTTCATCGCCAGCCACCCCGGCAGCAACTTGGCCGAGATGATCGACCTCGCGCTGTATTTGAAGCGCAGCGGCTACCGGCCCGACCAAGTGCAGGACTTCATCCCCGCGCCGTTCGACATCGCCACATGCATGTACTACACGGGCCTCGACCCGTTCACGAAGAAGGAAGTCCACATCGCGAAGGGATTGAACAACCGCAAGATGCAACGGGCGCTCATGCAGTTCTTCAAACCGGAGAACTACTTCGACGTCCGCCAGGCTCTGATCGAGGCAAAGCGCCAAGACCTCATCGGCGGCTGCGAGGGGCTGATCGCCGCCGACCCGCCGAAGGAAGCCATTGAAGCACGGCGGAAGAAAGCGAACGCCGCGTTGCAGGGCGATCACTATCACAGCGTTGCGAACCCGACGGCGGGCGAGCAAGCCGGCGAACGCGGGGCGGAGCCGGTGAAACAGACGGGCTACCGGCCGGACCGAAAGACGGCGAAGCGACGGCAAGGGAAACGGAAGGGTGGGTAACATGAAGTCCCGAAGGAGTGGTACTACTTGGACGAATCGTCCGGCCAGTGGCTCGGCCCGATGACGTTGGACGAATTGGATGCCGCACGGAAGGCAGAGACGATCGAAGACTACAGCCGAGTGACGAATAGCCAGATGCTGCGATAACAAGGCGCCATGGGCCGGGGCATCTCATACTACATGATCTCCCGCCTCGACGTAGAGTTCACGCCTTCGGTTGAGGAGTTTCGTGAGGCGCGGGATGGCAAACAGACGACCGTCTTATCTGGCCCGAACAACTCCGGTAAAACGCTACTTCTGAAACAGCTCTTTTTCCAGTACGGGCAAGGCAGCTACCTCGTTGCGTGCAACCGATTCTCTCACGTCGATATTTTGAACACCCGCAAGGTCGATGAGTACGAGCACCGGCGTTACTACGACAATTTCAGCCAGCAATACTACATGAGTCAGCAGAACTCGGAGGATAACGAGCTCAAGCTTGAGCAAATTCTCACGAGTCTCAAAAACGGTCAGCGTGAGAAGCTGTTTGCCCTGTGTAAAGAGCTTTTGGGCAACACGTTTTCTCTCCAGCGCACGGAACGCGACAACGATTTTAGTCCGTTCTACGTGGACATGGACGGAGAGAACCTGCGATACGGGAGTAGTGGAACTCGACTGCTCCTAACCCTTCTCGGAATCCTGTTGGATGAGCGATTCACTGTCCTTCTCATCGACGAACCCGAGATCGGGCTAAGTCCACGGATTCAGGCGATCCTCTCACGGTTTCTGTACGACGAAGAGCGTCGGCTGACCTTCTGCCCACACCTCCGTCAGCTATTCGTAGCCACTCACTCCCACTTGTTCCTTGACCGGCACGTGATGGGCAACAACCACGTTGTCACGAAATCTGGCTCGGAGGTCACCGTGCGACCCATCATGACGGTCGCGGAGTATCACCAGTTACAGTTCAACATGCTGGGCAACGAGATGGAAGCGATTTTTATGCCCGCCGCCATCGTCATCGTGGAGGGCGACTCGGATCATACGTTCCTGGCCAAGGTTCTGCAACTGCACATACCGAACCGAAAAGTAGCAGTGGTGCGAGCGTCGGGCGAAGGCGAAGTGCGGAATAAGCTGTACTTCTTCAAGGAAGCATTCGGTGACTTGGCAGCTAGCCCGTACCGCAACCGGCTCTTCGTTGTGCTTGATAAGCAGATTAGTGTGAAGCTCCCGAAGATCGAGCAGGACGGAGTTCCGAAGGACAATATCATAGTCCTCTCAATGAACGGCATTGAGTACTTCTACCCACCTCAACTGTTGGCCGCAGTATTCCTCTCCAGTACCGAGCAGGTCGCTAGTTGGAAGTTCGAAGCCGACCCAATGGAGTTCAATGGGATCAGGAAGTCGAAAAAAGAGTTGGCGCAGCTCGTTACCGCTGGGTTGAATCAGTGTCATGCGACGCACCCAGAAGTACAGTCGCTGATCGCGAAAATTGAAGCGGCGTGCAGATGACCCGAGAACCGACTGCTGCGCCCACTGCTATCGCGACGTGCATGTACTACTCGGGCCTCGATCCGTTCACGAAGAAGGAAGTGCACATCGCGAAGGGGTTGAACAACCGCAAGATGCAGCGCGTCCTGATGCAGTTCTTCAAGCCGTAGAACTATTTCGACGTCCGCCAGGCTCTGATCGAGGCAAAGCGCCAAGACCTCATCGGCGGCTGCGAGGGACTGATCGCGGCCGACCCGCCGAAGGAAGCCATCGAAGCGCGGCGGAAGAAAGCGAACGCCGCGTTGCAGGGCGACCATTACCACACGGTGGCGAATCCGGCGAACGGCGAAGAGCCAGGCGAGCGCGGCGCGGAGCCGGTGAAGGCAGGA
>JBBRUN010000479.1:0-4405 GCA_038247765.1 Gemmatales bacterium
ATCCATGATCGTAACGCTGCCGTTCCCCGCCACGCTCGCCGACCTGATGAAGGTCGAGGGCAAAGCCGAACTCGTCGGCGGAAGGATCGTGGAATTTATGGCCAGCGGTGATTTGCCGAGTATTGTGGCTTTGGACATCGCAATCGAATTGAGAGTTTTTGCCAAGAGATTGGGACGCGGACGCGCCTACGGCGATGGAATCGGCTACTCCATCGAGCCTCCCCTGATCTCCGACCGGCAATCGTTTAGCCCGGACGCGTCTTTTCACGCCGGGCCATTTCCGGTCAATGGCATGGCGTTTATCGACGGTTCCCCGACCTTCGCAGTCGAAGTGCGGAGCGAAAACGACTACGGTCGCAGCGCCGAAAGTGCGATGGAGGACAAACGGGCCGACTACTTCGAAGCCGGCACCCTCGCCGTGTGGGATGTCGATCCGGTCGCGAAAAAGATCGCCCTGCACACCCCATCAACCGAGACCATCTTCCGAATTGGCGACACCGCCCATGCCGAACCGGCGCTGCCCGGTTGGACGCTCGATGTCACGGCGTTGTTCGCCGGTTGAAATCGATTACAACTCTACCAATCCCCGGCGGGCCAGCGTGGCGAAGTCCATGCTCCACGCCACGGAGATGTGCAGAGTTGCGCCGAGCCATATCGAGCGGGTCGCCAAACTGACGAATCCGAGCGCGATACCCGCGATGATCGACGCGGTGCACTCGGACAGCGGCTTGCCGAAGTGGATCATGCAGTACGGCACCATCATCACGAACGTCGAGTAGATGCCGAAGCGGTGCTTCGTCCCGTGGACGATGAACCCTCGGAAAAAGAACTCCAAGGCGACGAACTGCAGCGCGTACAGCACTTCCCACATCAGAAAATCGCGGCCGAGTTCATCCTTCGACGCGATCCGATAGAACGGGTACGATTCTTGGAAGCGATCTTCGGCCGAGACGACTACCACGATCGGCACCATCACCGCGACGAAGAGGGCGTACACCGGCCAACTCACGAGGATGCCGCGCACTTTGAAACCGTAGTCGAGCACGCGCTCCCGCAGGCCGAATTTGATCGCGAGCACCGGGATCATCGCGTAGGTGACAAGTGCGCACGCCGCCCACCAAGTCAGTGAGTCGCCTTGGTTCCCGCCCCATTCGCCTAGCGTTCGACGGAATTTTTCGGCGTCGGCATCGCCCCAAAGATTGCGTATGACTAAACCGCCAGGCCCCGCGATGCGGGACGGGTGTGAGAAGAAATTCTGGATCGTCAGGCATACCGCTGCGGTGATGAGGACCGTCATCGTCTTCCAATCGGCGCGATGACCCTCCTCGGATTGCCGATAGGCGAGGGAGTCGGCTTCGACCGACCGCAGCGGATCGCCGAGGTAGCGGTTCCAAAACGCGACCAAACGCGAAGTCATGTCAAACGTTCCACGTGTCCGACGGGGGTTTCTTTTTCTTCTTCTTTTCCGGTTCGTACACGAATGCCGGCTTGTCGGTCTTCTTCTTCGTCGGCAGCATCGGCGTCGCCGGGCCGGAGTTGTCGTCGTCTCCATCGAGTTCGGCCGGGTCGAATTCCTCGGAGTCGTCCGGTTCGTCGAATGGCATCGGTTCGTCGCCGAGTTCCTCGGGGAAGTCGGGCTGCGGGGCCAATTCCAATTCCTCGGCGGCGTCGAGCACTTCCGGGTAATCCGGATCGAGGCCCAATTCTTCGGCCTTCATCCGGCGCCGCGCGGCGTACGACGAAGCTTCGCCCTTGGTGCGGAAGATCACCTTCAACGGTACTTCCGTGTATTGGAAGTTATCGCGGATCGTCTTCGTCATGTAGCGGATGTAGGTGTCGTCGAATAGATCGGGTTCGTTGGTTACGATCACGATCGTCGGCGGGTGCGTGCCCACTTGCGTGACGTAGTAGACCTTCGGAATGCGGTTGCCGCGGACAGCGGGGTTACTGGCGAGCATCGCCTCTTGGATCACGCGGTTGAGTTCGCCGGTCTTGGCCCGCCGCCCGGCTTGTTTATAAAGCTGCGTGGCGAGGTTGAGCAACCTCGTCACGTTCTTGCCGCTCTTCGCCGTGATGTACGCGATCGGCACATAATCCAGCATCGAGAACACTTTGCGGAGGTACTGCGTCCACTTCTCGGTGGCGATCTTGTCGCGCGCCAAGTCCCACTTGTTGACGACGAAGATCGCCGGCTTGTGGTGGATCAAGATGTACTCGGCCAACTGCTTGTCCACGCGGCTAATCTTCCAACGCGGATCAAAGAAGTGCAGCACCACATCGGCCCGGCGGATCGACCGCTCGGCCCGGTGCATGCTGTAGTACTCGATGTCGGACGCCAAGCTCCGTTTCTTGCGCACACCGGCGGTGTCGATGGCGAGCAGCACCTTGCCGTCGCGCTCGAAACGCACGTCGATGCTATCGCGCGTCGTCCCGGCGACTTCCGAGACGATCACGCGATCCTCTTCCGCCAAGCTGTTGATGAACGTGCTCTTGCCGACGTTCCGCCGGCCGACGATGGCGAGTTTCAACTCGGCGTTGCCCGGCGCCTCCGTCGGCGTGTCTTTGGGCAGTTTCTCGTGGATGGCGAAGAGCAGTTCTTCGACGCCGCGCTTGGAGTTGGCGCTCGTGCAGATCGGTTCTCCGTAGCCGAGGCGATAGAGTTCGCTCGTACCCGCATCGTGCTTCATATCGTCGGCTTTATTGGCGACGAAGATCACCGGCTTGCCAACGCTGCGCAGTCTCTGGGCGACGATCTCGTCGAGCGGCACGACGCCGTTGCGGATGTCGACGACGAAGACGACGATTGTCGCTTCGTCGATGGCGATACGGATCTGCCGTTCGACTTCGTCGGTGAGGTCGTCCACGTCCAAGATGCCCATGCCGCCGGTATCGACGAGTTCGAAGAAGCGGTCGCGCACGCCGACGGTCGTGGCGATGCGGTCGCGCGTCACCCCGGCCGTCGGTTCGACGATGCTGATCCGCCGCCCGGCCAGCATGTTGAACAGCGCCGATTTGCCGACGTTCGGCCGGCCCACGATCGCCACCATCGGAAGTCGCATTGCAAAGTCTCGTTTACCAACATGTGAAACCACCGTCGATAACCAGCGTCGCGCCGGTCATGTAGCTACTGGCATCGCTCGCCAAGAAGACCGCGGCGGGCCCGAGTTCAGCCGGTTCTCCGAAGCGACCCATCGGAATATGGTCGCGGAACGAACCTTCGAACTCCGGTTTCTCTGCGAACCATTTCCGGTTCGGCCCCGTGGCGAACACCCCGGGCGCGATAGCGTTGACCCGCACGCCGCGCCCGGCCCAATCGGCTGCGAGAGATCGCGTCAGCGCCGCGAGAGCCGCCTTCGATGCTTCGTAATGCCGGCCACCGATGCCGCGGATCGCGATCGGCCCGGCGATACTCGTGATGTTGATGATCGACCCGCGGCCCCGGTCGAGCATCGGCTTACCGAGCATCTGGCAGCAGACGAGCGTGCTCGTCAGGTTCAGATCGAAGAAGCTTTTCCACTGTTCGACACTTGTCGCTTCGAGCGCCACATCGGCCCGCCGACCGCCGACGTTGTTCAGCAAGATGTCGATCGGTTTCCCGAGGGCCAATGCTTGGTCGCAAGCACTCGCTGCGCCGTCCGGCGTTGCCACATCGGCCACGATGACTTCTGTGAGTCCACCGATTTCCCGCCGGGCCACCTCCAACGAATCGAGCTCGCGGCCGACAAGAATCAGGTCGGCCCCGGCTTCCGCGAGCGCGCCGGCCATCGCCCGGCCCAGCCCGCGACTACCGCCGGTTATCAGCGCCGTCCGCCCATCGAGCCGGAAGGAATCGAGAACGCCCATTTTTCCCCCAATCGATATTGTAGAGGGTGGAATGGTTGTCGATTGGGGAACCCATGGCGAAATGCGACGAAGGCTACCCCTGCGAGGTCTGCCGGCAGATGGTGGATGCCGTCGTCGATTCCGACTTGTACCTGCGTTACATCCTCGGCGAAGTGCCGCTGGAATCGCTGCATCTGCAACCGGAACGGCATGTGACGTGCAATCCGGCTCTCGCGCAGTACATTGTTGCCGAAGGTTGGCCACCGGTATTCTGCGAGGGGCCGTTCGACAAGCGAACGCTCTCCGTATACTATGTAGACGGTGAGGAAGCCCGCGTGACCCGCGGTTGGCGCCGCTTGCAAGCCATCCCCAAACTCCGGTTGGCCATCCCGGAGTACCCACTGTCCATCACCCCCGATTGTTAGGAGAACCCATGCGTCTCGCCCTCGCCTCGATCCTATTATTCGCCGGTTCCAGCCTCGCCTTCGCCGATGTCGAATCCGGCCCCAAAGCCGGGGACAAAGTCGCCGCGCTCAAAGTCCACGCCGTGACCGGCACCATCGAAGACAAAGAAGTCGACTAC
>JBBRUN010000480.1:0-4402 GCA_038247765.1 Gemmatales bacterium
CCTGCTAGCGAGTACAAGCTCCAAGCCGTGCAGCTCGTCACCGAGAAGGGCTTCTCTTACGCCGAGGCCGCTCGCCAACTCGGCCTCCGAGACGCCCAGATCCGCGCTTGGAAAAAGCAGTTCGACGCCGAGGGCGCGAAGGCTTTCCCCGGCAACGGTAACCGGGGTGTGCTCGAAGAGGAAGTCCACCGACTGCGGGCCGAGAACAAGCGGCTCGTGCAGGAGCGCGATCTCCTAATTAACTGCGCGCCCGTTTTTCGTGGGGAAGTCCAGTGAGCCCGGATGTTCGGCAATAGGTGAAACGCCGGACTCGTCCGCCTCAGCCACCTCATCCGGTTGCAACGGGCGAACGGCGTTCCGCAAATCGTCGACTGAGATACTCCCGACAACAAGAAATATGTCCGAAAACGGCCAGCTCCCCTCGCCGGGATTGCAACCGATCGAGCCGTGGTCGTCGTTGCCCTCGAAGAACTCTGCGATGGGGGACGACCTGTGGTTCCGGCTGAGCCGAAAGTTTGTCCTTCAAAGCTTGGCATTTCGCAGCGTCCATCACCAAGCTCCAAATGGGCAGAAGAAACTCTGCCGCGAGGCTCCTTGGTATAAACTGCCCGATGGGCCGGGGTTGGCGAAACAAGAAACGGCATTCTCCGTGAAGCGAGGGGAGAGTGTGCAACCCGCCGCAGAGATGGGCGACAAGATGAAGAAGTTCAACCGGCGTTATCGTAATGAGAATCGGCCGACACGCTGGTAGCGCCCGCTGACTTTTCCGCGCCCCGAGGCTAATATGATGGTTGAAGGTATCTCTCCCGCGTTGGCTGACCCACCATGAATCCCCTAGTCCCCCCCGCAGTCTTGTACGCCGGCCTCGCCGGGGTGTTGCTCGCGTTGATCGTTTCTACCGCGCATAACAAGTGGCAACTGCGCGTGTTCGTGCTGCTGGCGCTGCGGCTCGCCATCGGCTGGCATTTCCTGTTCGAAGGACTACACAAGGTGCAGTCGGAGTACACCGGCGTCACGGATACGAACCGCGTCTTCACGAGCGAGCCCTACTTCGCCGTCGCGGAGGGGCCGCTCGGGGAGCAACTGCGGAAGGAGTACATCGGCGATCCGGAGAAGACTTACACCGGCTTGTTGAATCGATCCGAGCCGATCAGTGCGGACGAATTCAAGAAGTTGACCCTCGACCAACAGGCGGAACACTGTCACCCCGATGTCAGCAAGGATTTGAAAGAGGCCGCCGCGGCCAACATCGACAAAGCCGAGGCGGACGCCGAGAAGGCGAAAGCCGCCCATACCGCGATCCCGGACGGAAAGACCGACGCCGAGAAGAAGACCAAGAAAGACGCGAAGGATAAAGCAGACGCGGCCGAGTACCAAGCCCGTTTGCTCCGCGACGAAGCCAAGCAACTCCGCGCCGCCTACGCCCGCTGGGTTTACGGCGTGGACCGCATCGAAACCAAGGTCGGCTACGTCACGGGTGGGGAGGGGGCTTTGCAGTTCACCGCCCCCGAGCGCTTGCATTACATCGCACTCCTGCAGAAGGAACTCGACGAATACACGACCCGGCAGAAGTACAACCTCGGCACCGGCACCGGTATCGAACAAGCCCGGACCAAGAAAGCCCAAGCCGACCTTCAAGCGGCCAAGGCCGAACTCGCCACCGACACCCTCGCCTTCGCCAAGGATCTGAAAAAAGGGGCGGGTATCGAAGTGAAAGACGAACTGAAGGAGAAGCCGATCAAACGGATCGATTGGCTGACGCGCTGGGGCATCACGGTCATCGGCGCCGGATTGCTGATGGGTCTGTTCACCCGCGTCTGGTGCCTCGCCGGGGCCGGGTTCCTCGCGATGACGTACCTCTCGCACCCGACAGTGCCGTGGTTGCCGCTGCCACCGGGCACCGAAGGGAATCCGCTGTTCATCAACAAGAACTTGATCGAAGCTCTGGGTCTGTTGGTAATTCTGGCGCACCCCACCGGCCGCTGGCTTGGCTTGGATGCGTTGGTGCATCGAATCGTGTTTCCACGCGCCGCCGAGCCTTCGTAACTCACCCGACCCTTGACAGGGTCGGCTCGCCTAAAATTCATTCCACTTTTTGGGAACTCTCCTATGGCCCTCGACCTCACCCCGGAACAGAAGGCGATCGGCGCCCGCAACTTCGCCCAAGCCGCCGCCGACCTCGAACGCGACCGCCAAGCGAAGAACCCCGCCGACCCCACGCGGCGGACCTTCATGAAGGTGGCCGCGGCCGCCGGGGCCGTGGTTCCCGTGAGCGCAGCGGTCTATTTCGGCTACGACCAATGGAAGGGGAACAACCCGGTCAAGGTCGCGCTCATCGGCTGCGGGGACGAAGGCAACATCCTCGTCGGCGACCACAACAAAGACTTCACGAAGATCGTCGCGGTATGCGATGTGAGGCCGTACAACATGGAGCGCATCTTCGCGGGTGAACCCGCCCCGTCGCCGCGCAAGGGATTGAACCTCGTCTACGGCAAGGACGAAGCGGCCAAGATCCGCCGCTTCGATACCGTCGAAGATTTGCTGAAAGCCAAGGACGAGCTCGGCCTCGAAGGGGTCATCCTCGCGACGCCGCTCATCACACACCGCCCGCTGACGATCCAATGCATGGAAGCCGGGCTGCATGTGCTCTGCGAAAAGCTCATGGCCCGCACCATCGCCGATTGCAAAGCGATGATCACCAAAGCCAAGGAAAAAGGGCTATTGCTGAGTATCGGCCACCAGCGGCATTATTCGATGCTGTACGCCCACGCTCTGGAAGTCGTCAACTCCGGCCTCTTGGGGGACATCAAGCACATCCGGGCGCTCTGGCACCGGAACAACTCGTGGGACATGAAGTACACGGACAAAGAGAAGGAAGCCTTCGACCCGGCCTACGACCTGCCGACGATCCGCGATGGCTGGTATCCGCCGATTCGGAAACAGGATTCGGCGAAGCTGCCGCAAGCCGAGCTCGACAAGTTGACCTTCCTGCCGATCGCGTCGCTCGATGCCAACAACAAGTACGCGCCGAAGTCCGGCGCCAAGCCGGAACCGTATTACACGGATATTAAGGAACTCGTGCGCTGGCGAATCTCGGACCGCACCGGCGGCGGGCTCATGGCCGAACTCGGTAGCCACCAGCTTGACGCGGCCAGCATCTTCCTCGGAAAAGTGAAGCCGATCGCGGTGCTCGGCAGCGGGGTGAAAGCCTTCTACGGCCCCGGCAAGAACCCGCGCGACTGCGAGGACGGCGTCTTCGTCACTTACGAGTTCCCCGGTCCGACGTACGCCACGAACAAACAGGACGTCGTCGTTGTCACCTACTCGAGCATCAGCACCAACGGCTTCGAGGACTACGGCGAGTGCCTCATGGGAAGTCGGGGGACGATGATTGTCGAGAAGGAAGCCAACGTCTACCTCTTCAAAGAGAAAGATCCAGGTAAGAAAGGGGATGCCGGCGGCAAGGACACGGCCATTACCGTGACGGTGAGCAAAGACGGCAAGCCCGCTGCCGAGGCGAGCAGCACCTGGGGCGGCGGGGGCGGCGCGGCCATCAGCAAAGGCCCCGGCGGGCCGGCTTGGGATTCGGACATCCGCGGCTACCGCTCGGAGATGGAACACTTCGCCTATTGCATCCGCAAGTGGCAGGAGATGAAGCAACCCGTGAGCTACGAGTTCGAGGTCGGCTCCGACGGCAAGAAGAAGTGGAAGTACGCGGACATCCTGCCGCGCTGCCACGGGGAGATCGCCATGGCCGACGCGATCCTGGCGCTGACGGCGAACTTGGCGATGAAGCACCGCGTCCGGATCGACTTCCAGCCGAACTGGTTCGACCCGGACAAACACGCCTCGGGCGACCACCCGGAAGACTTGTTCCCCGAAAAGAAGACGGTGTGAGCTGGTGACATCGCAAAGGAGCCAGGAGTGAGCGAACTGTACCGGACACTGGCCGAAATCCGGGCCGCGTACCCGAACGAATGGGTTTTGATGGACCGGCCGAAGTCGGACCGCCACCAAAACCTGAAGGGCGGGTACGTCGTCTGCCATTCGCCGAATCGCGATAATGTCGAAGAGGCGGCTTTGCGATTGCCCCGCCCGTTTCACGTCGCCATCGTATACACGGGAGCCGAAGTGGACGACGGATCGATCTAACTTCTATGAAGTTTTCATTCGACCCAGCGCTGCGCCTGATCACCGTCCGAGTCGTACTCACGGAATCCTTGGGGAATCGGAAATTCGTTTTCGCTCTCGACACCGGTGCCTCTCGAACCTGCGCCTCCGAGATGACCCTTCGGAGCATCGGCATCGACACCAACCTCATCCCCGATCAAAAACCATCCACACGGCATCGGGCACATCTACCTATGGCGAAGCGTCCGTGATTCAACTCGGCGCGCTCGGC
>JBBRUN010000481.1:0-4395 GCA_038247765.1 Gemmatales bacterium
GATCATCGCGATTCTCGCCGGGATCTTGTTCGCCGCCGTGCCGCAGTGGTTTCCGCCGCGCGACTTCGTCGAGTACTACTCCGCCGCGACGGTCTTCGCCTCCGGGGGTGATCCGTACGACGGCGCCCAACTGTTGCCGGTGCAGCGGGACATCACCGGCGACCCCGCGTTGAAGATCGCCGTGAGTTTGTGGACGCCGCCGTACACGCTGGCGATCTACGCCCCCTTCGCCTTGTTGCCGTTCCACACAGCGCATTTCGTCTGGCTGATCGTGCAGACGATCCTGCTGGCGACGAGCGTCGAACTCATCGGCCGGCGTTACGGCGGGCCGCACATCGCAATGTGGCTCGCCCAACTCATCGCATTCGGGTTCAGTCCGTTCTTTTGGAACTTGCACTTCGGCCAGAACACCGGCTTCATCGTGCTCGGCTTGGCCGGCTTCCTCTGGTTCCGGCCGACGCGGCCGATGCTGGCGGGAGCCTTCGCCGCGCTCACGGCGATCAAGCCGCATCTGCTCGCAGTCTTCGGCGTGCTGTTGATTTGGGACGCGTGGACCCGCGACGGCCGACGGGCACTCCTCGGTGGAATCGCGCTGTTAGTGCTCGGGTCGCTGTTCGCGCTTTCGGTTCGGCCGCATATTTTCGAGTGGTTCGTCGATGCGCTGCGCCGGCCGGCGGTGCCCGAAACGACTCCGCTCGCCGATTGGCACGTCCCGCTGTTGAGCTACGAATTCCGCCGCGCCGTCGATCCGAATCGCTTCTGGCTTCAGTTCGTCCCGCTCGGTATCGCCGTGATCGCGGTGATCGCCTGGCAGTGGAAGCGCCGCATCGATTGGCCGATGGCACTCCCGTGGGCCGTGGTGTTGTCGTGCCTTGTCGCGCCCTATGGCGGTTGGATCTTCGACCTCACCGTCCTGATTCTGCCGGTGCTGTTCGTCCTCACGCGTCGGCGCAACGCCTCCGAGACCGCCGGGCCACTCTTCACGTTCCTCGGCGTGGCGCTCATCTCGTGGTTCGGGTTCCGCATCGAAGGCTTGGCCGAACCGCTCTGGTTCACACCGGCCGTGGCGGTCGTGTTGGGCTACGGGTGGTACAAATTGGGCGGAGGGGAGAGCGGGCGGTGGAGAGTGGATAGAAAAGAGGGTGAGAAACAACCGAGCGAGAACAGTCCATGAATCGCGTCGTCATCATCGGCGGGGGCTTCGGCGGCTTGACGGTCGCCACCGATCTGCGCAAGTACCCCGGCGAGGTCACGCTGATCGACCGCCGCAACTTCCACCTGTTTCAACCGCTGCTCTACCAAGTCGCCACGGGGGCGCTCTCCCCGGCGAACATCGCGGCGCCGCTGCGGTCGATCTTGAAATATCAAAAGAACGCCAAGACGATCCTCGGCGACGTCACCGGCTTCGACATGACCGCGAAGGAAGTCCTGCTCGACGGCGGCGGCAAGATCCCGTTCGACACGCTCGTGCTCGCCACCGGTTCGACGCACCACTACTTCGGCAAAGACGCCGCATGGGAACCCTACGCCCCGGGCTTGAAGACTATCGAAGACGCCACCGAAATCCGGCGGAAGGTGCTGAGCGCCTTCGAGCGCGCCGAGGCCGATCCGGACATCGCGCACCGGAAGAAGCGCCTGACGTTCGTGGTCGTCGGCGGCGGGCCGACGGGCGTCGAAATGGCCGGGGCGATCGCCGAGCTAGCCCGGCAAACGCTACGCCGCGACTTCCGCACCATCGACCCGGCCGACGCCCGCGTGATCCTCGTCGAGAACAGCGAACGCGTACTGCAGACCTTCGCCGAGAAGTTGTCGAAACGCGCGGAAAGTGCGCTGTCGTCCATCGGCGTCGAGCTCTGGCTGAATTGCCAAGTCACGGACATCACCGCCGACAAAGTGATCATCGACCGCAAAGGAATCATCGAACCGGTGCCGACGGAATGCGTCGTCTGGGCGGCCGGCGTAAAGGCCAGCCCCTTGGCAAAACGGCTCGCGGACGCCGTCGGCGCCGCGACGGATCGAGTGGGTCGCATCGCGGTGAACCCCGACTGCACCGTGGGCACGCGCCCGGACATCTTCGCCATCGGCGACTTGATGGCGCTCAACGGGCCGAACGGGAAACAACTTCCGGGCGTCGCACCGCTGGCAATCCAACAGGGGCAGTACGTCGCCAAGACGATCCTCCGCCGGGCCAAGGGGCAAGCGCCGCCGGCGGCGTTTCAATATTTCGATAAAGGGAGCATGGCGACCATCGGCCGTTCCCGCGCGGTTTTGGAATCCGGCAGCATCCGTATGAGCGGCTTCATCGCTTGGCTGGCGTGGTTGTTCATCCACATCCTGACGCTGGCGCGATTCGAAAACCGGGCCATGGTGATGTTCCAGTGGGCGTGGAATTATTTCACGCGCAACCGCACGGCTCGACTGATCACCGGCGAACGGCCAAGGATCTAACGGGGCTTGTTCGCCGTGCTCTCCAATAAACCGACACTCGTCGGCCCCTTGCAATCCTTCGGCGGCAACAACCGCTTGAGGGCATCGGTTTCGCGGCCGGGGTTGTCGAAAGTAGCTTGCAGGAATCGCGCGGTCAGCGGATCGACGATCAACCCCGAGTCGGGCACGGGCCGCAGCGATTCGACCGTGCCGTGGTATTCGCGCCGGCCGAAGCGGTAGGGGAAATCGAAGGCGCGATCCACTTGCCAAATCAACCCGACCGAAGGCCGCGCGGAGATCCGGTACTCAGGATCCTGCTTCATCGGGGCCAGTTCAACCCTGCCGATCGGCCGATCGAAAATGTCCCGCAGGCCGATGCGGATATCGCCGCGACCGCGGTTCAGCAGGTGCCAATACAGGTGGATCCCTTCTTCGGCGTTCAATTCCCCGCGCTCGCTCTCGCCGCCGATCCAGGCCACGCGGGCACCCAAGGGCACCGTATCTTCGACGTGGTGCAGTACCGCCCAGAGCATCTTGGATCGCGTGGCTATTTTCTCTTGGCGGCCGATAGACGCGGCGACCATCGCGATCAGACCCGCCGACAAGGCGAGCCATCCGGCGCGCTTCCCGTTCGAGACGGGGATGCGCGCGAAGCCCGACAGAAGAAGCGCAAAAGCGATGTCGAGACCCCACACGGCGGGCATGGTGTACCGGCCGCACATGATGTTCACGGGTAAGTAGATGCAGAATCCGGCGACCAACAACAAGCCCGCGCAGGCGAGCGCCGGAGAGTTCCGGGTGAATGCACCGCGCGCCAGCAACGATGGCACTACGGCGATCCCCAATCCGGCGCCGAGGAAATCCAAACCGGACGCTCCCTTCAACCAGCAGGCGATCTGTTTCGCTTGACCCCACGACGGGCCGGGTGTTTCGTACTGACCCGCGTGCCAGTGGGTTTGGAAATAGCAGAAGTGCCCCAGCGGCAACAGCACCGGCAGGAGGTACGCCCCGAGCGCCACGCGGTTCGCGTCGATGCTCTCGCTCCAAGTCCTTGCGCGCGGCCACAGTCGCAATGCGAGCATCGCGGGCAACAGGGCGATGAAGGTATTTTTGCAACCGAGCGCCAGCAGCAACCCGACGAGGGCCAGCGCGTCGGAGCGCCGCGGCTGCGCACTCGCATTCGCCCGTCGAGCGCCCCACAACGCCAGCATGGCGTAGGGCATGGCCACGCCCTCGGCCAGCGTCAGGCTCGTCCAGATTTCGTTGCGGTACGGGTTCCACATCGCCGCGGCGGTGGCGACGAGCGCCGCGACCGGGTGGATGCGCAATTCGCGCATCAACGCCAGCAGCATCGCCCCGGCGAATCCGCACCAGAGCAATCGGGCGAAGCGCCATGCGAGCGGATCGGCCCCGAAAAGATTGGCTTGCAACTGCCAGTGCGCCCAGGCCACGGGGCGGAATGGCCCGAGGTGTTCGACGTTGTTCGCGACTTTGTCCCACCAGAGTTCGACGTGGGCGCGGGCGGTCAGGCCGGGGGTCGGGTAGACGAGGTTGCCGTCGTCCATGAAGTCGAACGGGGCGCTCAACGTCGGCCAATACCCGCAGGCGAATAGGAAGCCCGCGGCCAGAATCCAAAGGGAAAATGGGCGCATCGGCCCGTCGCTCGGCGAAATCATCGGCCACGCCTCCTTGCGTTGGCCGGAGTTTACGCCGAGGTGAGGCTCGAGTGAAAGGCCAAGTCGGGGAAGGTGTAGCAACGATTCTTGGAAGTTTTCGTTGGGAGGGTGGAATCTTCGGAACACCCGCCCGACGGCCTCCGGCCATTTTGTTCGAACTCGTCGCCATTGATTCGACTTTTGGCACCCCCTTTGAGCCGATTTTCGCTTTCAGTTTCAGTCATTCCCCACACCCCCCCTGCCGAAAGCAGCGAAAGCAGCGAAAGCAGCGAAAGCAGCGAAAGCAGCGAAA
>JBBRUN010000482.1:0-4395 GCA_038247765.1 Gemmatales bacterium
CACGGCGTTCAGCCCGACGATGGCCAGGATGGCGGCGAAGTCGGCCCATTCGGCGAGGGCGGCGGCGACAACAGCGGCGGCCAGCAAGAGCCAGACGACCGGCTCCTCGAATTGCGCCAAGAACTGACGCCACGCCGGGACAGGAGGAGCTTCGGCAAGAGTGTTCGGCCCGTGTCGATGTCGTAACGACCCGATCGTTGCTTCAAGCAGCCCGCGATCCTGGTCGGAGCCAAGGGCCGCCAGCACGTCCGCGGCCGGACGGGCATGGGCTAGCTCGGACGAAGTCTCGGCGCGAGGATTGATGACAGCGGCAGAGGAGGTCATGGGCTCGGTCACTGTATTGTGGGAGAACTTCCGGGTAGGTCTTCTCCGATTTAGGCTTCTGGGCCAGCTTGTACCAGCCCCGATACCTACGTCACGCACTCCGCGTACAGTTCGTCGAACTCGGGGCAGGTGCGGGCGGCTTCGCCCTTCAACTCCCGGAGCAACTTCTTCTCCGGCTCGTTCACCTTCCCGTCGGCCAGGATTACCCGCCGCAGCCAAACCGCCTCGGCAGGCTCGATCATGCCGTCGGTCAGGATGTGTCGTTTAAGGGCGGCGTAGAAGAACCGGTCGAACCCAGGGGCGACCTGCTCCACCCGCCGGTGAAGTTCGACAAGGAACTCGGCCTCGGCCCGTTCGATCCGGCCGTCCGCGTACAGCAGGCCGGTCAGGGCCTCGACCTCCCTGCCGTCGACCCTGCCGTCGGTTAAGAGGTTCTCCATTAGTTCACGCAACTTTGGCATTGCCGACTCCCAATTATGAGGAAAAGGTTTGCATGGGGTCTGGGTGGCCCGCACGGATCAGACCGACGAGGCGAGCTCAGTCCATCGCATTCGCGTTCGCAACAATTCGTAAGGCGGTCGCGGCGTCACGCGAGTAGGATCGTGTCCGGCTTGAGCGGTAGACCGTCTTTGGCGCCGGGCATAGTGAGTCCTTTCGAGTTCATTCCCAAGTGGGTTTAGGCGTCGTTATCCGAATGGTGTTTTTGGATGCGATCTTTTCAGGGGGCAATTTGATCACTTCATCCCCTTCGTCCAATCCGAACGGGTTGCCGCTGTTGCAGTAGATCGCGATCATCAGGCCGATAACCGAAACGGCAATAATTCCGAGGCCGATGATCAGGAGTTCCGTTGGTTCAAGCACGGATGCCAACTCCATAGTGTCAGTAGGTTGTCAGTTCATCCGCCGGGAGTCGAACCCGGTATAGACTGGAGGTGTTATGGCTCCACGCGTGACCCACCCACGACTGAGGTTTTCCAGCGTCCGGCTAGTTCTGCCCACCCAAAAGCTTCGGGTCAGTGAGACTGGCGTACAGTTGGGCGCGGTCGAGCTTGCGGCGGACGGCCTGCCCAACTCGGTCGGCCGTCTGCTCGATCGCGACCCGTACGTCGCGATCAGTGTCCTCCACGACGACCCGGCCATGGCCGAGGACCTCCACGACGACCCGGCAGAGTTTGTCCTCTCCGCCCTGCGGTCCGTTCACGACAGTCAGGAGGACGCTCACCCGCCCGACGTGTTCGCCGGACTGGCCGAGGGCAAGCCCCAGCCTCCGCTCGACTTGGTCGCGTACTACTGGATCGACTGTTAGCCCCTGTTCGTAGATTTTCAGCCACATGACTCCGCCTCCTCTTGAGGGACTCGATTCGCGTTCCTCACATACATGAAATTTAATCGCGACTGTAGAATGCGACAAATCGATAAGTCGCGGCAACAACCACGAAAAAACCGATGGGATGGCGTATCGATGGATTGGCTGAGTTACCACCATCTGCATTATTTCTGGGTGGTCCCGGTAGGGAGCGTGATCCGGGCGTCGGAACTCTTGCACCTGTTCCAGCCGACCATCAGCGGCCGGATCCCTCCTTGCCGCCGTGGCCGAAGAGGTGGCGGTCTTTGATCAGTTCCACAATGGCGGGGGGGACCATCGTTTCCCAGAGCGCGTCGCCGGAAGCGATGCGCTTCAGTACGTCGCGGCTGTCGATGCTCATGCAAGCGGGGTCTTGGTTGTGCAGGCCGATGATCTTGCCGGCGCCGACGACATAGTCGAAAAGCGGCTTCGCCTCGGGGGGGAGCTTCAAGTTCTCAACGGTCGACGATTCCCCGGACTTGCGGTCGCAGTAGGGGTAGACGAAGAGCTTCACGTCGCCGCTGAAGAGACGGCCGATCGATTCGAGCAGGCCGCCTTCCAAGTCTATGTAGTAGTCCGAATTGAACAACTCGGGCACCGTCACGGCGCCCATCGCCATGCCGAGGGGCCGGTTCGTCAGTTTTCGGAGGTACCCAGCCAAGCGGTAGAACTCGATGTAGTCCGAAACGAGCACATTCAACCCCGCGGCCGCGAGGACGTCGGCCCGGCTGAGGAAGTCGCGGGTGTCCGGTGCGGCGGAGTCCCCTTTCAAGTTGCGCATGGTCAATTCGGCGACGCTCACGATCCGCTCTTGATCCTCAGGGGACAATCGCGATTGGAACTCTTCGCGGGCCGAGCGGAGGATATCGAGGTTCACGTTCGTCAGCGGGCGGAAGCTCCCCCGTTCGACGAGCACCGGCTTCTTGTAAAAGACTTCGCTCGGCAACAGGACGTTGCCGTCGGGGCCGAACATGGCCGCTTTACTGAGACCGCGCTGCACGAGGTGGAGACTCATGAGGCGGTTGTCGATGGAGCGGAAGCCGATGCCGCGGAACTCGATCATGTCGACTTCGACGCGGGTCGGCCCGAGGTTGTCGTGCAGCGATTGGATGAGCGGATCGGCTTCGTGGTAGGAGGTGAACGCGCCGTGCAGGAGGTTCACGCCGAGGATGCCGATCGCCTCTTGCTGGAGGACGTTCGTCGTGTCGAGTAGCCGGAAGTGGATGATGATCTGGCTTTCCTGATCGCGCGGATAGACCTGGAAACGCACGCCCATCCAGCCGTGGCATTCGTTGGTGCCCTTGTAGTTGCGGGCGCTGACGGTATCGGCGAAGGCGAAGAAGGAGGTGTTGTCGCCGCGCGAGTCGGAGAGTCGCTCAATGTTGAGCGAGTATTCGTGCTCGAGCATTGCTTCAAGGCGCTCCCGGCTGACGTAGCGAGTCGCGTCGCCGTAGATGGCGTCGCTCACGGTCATGTCGTAGGCCGACATGCTCTTGGCCACGGTGCCGGCCGCCCCGCCGACGCGGAAGAACCAGCGGACGACCTCCTGCCCGGCTCCGATCTCGGCGAAGGTGCCGTAGCGCCGAGAGTCGATGTTGATGCGGAGCGCTTTGGCGTGGGTGTCGATTTTTGCGCTGGTGTCGAGAGACTGCTGCAGCATAGTGGAAACCTAGAATGTTGTGGAACGACAGTCTTGTCAGCGTAGACAACACAGGACAGGATCATCGGCATGTGGGTGCCCGCTACGATGGTGATGCTGAGTTGGTCGAGGAAGATCTGCACCACGGCCGTGTCGAGCCGCTCCCTGAAGATCCGCAAAGTCGAACATTTGCTCTGCCAAGCGACGAAGGCCCCCTGTACGCCTAGAGTGGGCGGGGGCTGGTCCTGACTGAGACCGGTCAGGCGGTGTTCCGTTAGGCAGTCAAAAATCGCCCCCGCTGCAACGCCGATTCCGACAGCGATGAGCAAGAGCGATCGGAATGATCGGGACATGATCGAGGCTCGGCTATTTCGATGTGACGGCGAAATCGAATTCGTTCGCGGCGCCGGCCTTCACATCGCGGGATTCCTTGGACGCGGAATTGAACTTGGCCGGGAGGAAGTTCTCTTCGATACCCTTCTCGTAGAGTGGCCCCGTCATGCCCTTGGGGGCTGGGACGCTCTTGAACGAGTTAATCCGCACGGTTTTGCTACCGACGCTGACTTTACCTTCGTACGCGCCGTTTTTGATGTCCAGTTCGACCGCGGGAATCCCCGCGCCTTCATCGAAGACGATCTTGCCGCTGGCGAGCGGGTTTCCGTCCAAGGTGACTTTGCCTTTGACATCGGCGGTCGGTTTGCCGTCCGTTTTGGCGCCGCAACCGATCGCGAATAAGGTGAGAGTGCATGCGAAGAACGACGTCCACAATTTCATGGTGGCCTCGGGGGTGGGGAGTAGGCAAACCGACCGGTGAGACGGACTCACCGGTCGGCGGAACGAGATTAAAATCGGTCAACTGCGGATCAGAAGTTCGGGAGCGTCTCGCCGCCGGCGCGGGTGGAAAGCCACTGGAGAGTCAAGAGAGCCGTCGATGCGGTCAGGAACCTCACCGAGCCGTCGCCGAAGAGCATTTGCGCCCCGCCGGTATGGCCCGAGGACCAAGGAATGTTCATGCCGGTGTTGTCGCCCGTTCCATTGTTACCGGTATTACCCAATCCGCGTTGGTTGATCGACCAACGGGTGGTGG
>JBBRUN010000483.1:0-4394 GCA_038247765.1 Gemmatales bacterium
CCGGGAGCGGTGCCAGCGCCAGGCGGTTTGGACGATGGAGCGGAGTTCTGGGAATTGGGGAGACCAGCCGAGTTCGGCGGCGAGTTTTGCAGAGGACGCCACCAGCAGCGGGGGGTCGCCGGCGCGCCGCGCGCCTTCCCGGACAGCGATCGCTTGGCCCGAAACTTCTTCGCAAGTGCGGATGACTTCGCGGACGCTGTTCCCCGTCCCGGTTCCGACGTTGTACTCTACTTTTTTCCGGGCCGGTTGCAGTTCCAAAGCGAGCACGTGCGCCTCGGCCAAATCCTCGACGTGGACGTAATCTCGGATACAGCTGCCGTCCGGAGTGCCGTAGTCGGTGCCGAAGATGTCGATGTGCGAGCGCCGCCCGAGGGCGACCTGTAGCACCAAGGGGATGAGGTGCGTTTCGGGGTCGTGGTCTTCGCCCAAGCTGCCGTCGACCGCCGCGCCGGCGGCGTTGAAGTAGCGCAGCGCCGTGCAGCCGAGGCCGTAGGCGGCGGAGTAATCGGACAGCATCGTTTCGAAAGCGAGCTTCGTGTGGCCATAAGGGTTTACCGGCCGACGGGGGTGATCCTCGGTCAAAGGCAGTCGATCGGGTTCGCCGTAGACGGCGCAGGTACTGGAGAAAACGAACCGGGTTACCCCGTGGCGGCGGACGCATTCCAGCAGAGCCATGCTGTTCTGGAGGTTGTTCCGGTAGTATTTCGCGGGATCTGCGACCGATTCGCCTACGCTCGCGCTGGCCGCGAAGTGAATGACGGCATCGATTCGTTTCGACGTGAACTGCTGCTCGAGTCGGCCGTGATCGCCGAGGTCGCCGACCACGAGGCTCTCCTCGGGAACCGCCCAAGCGTGCCCTACACTCAGGTTGTCGTACACGAGTACTGTGTGCCCGCGGGCGGCCAATCGCCGGACCGTGAAACTGCCGATATACCCGGCGCCGCCGGTCACTAAAATTCGCATCGCAGACCCAGTGCAAATTGACACTACAGTTCAATAAATGGAAACTTAGAGCGTCCGCTTGGAAGTGCAACCGGAAGACAGGCAATTTTATCGCGCGGTCCACGGTGATGCCAAAGACGTCGAGGTGTCCAGCAGCCAATGGGCAGAACCCCGGCGGCGCCCCTGCAAAGCCCCCGAGGTTCAATATGGCGGATCGCACGTCCGAATGGATTCGACGATTATCGGCGACCGCCCCCGCCGCCTCCGGAGGAAAACGAACTGCGACCGCCTCCGGAGCCTCCCGAAGATCCTCCACTGCCTTGGGTCATGAAGTAGGAGCCGTGCGTGAGGAATCCGCTCGCGGTTCCCGTGACCGGGAGTTCGCCTCCGTTGAGCAGGTCGGTTATCGTGCGCTGGTTGGCCGCCGTGGCCGATTGGAGAGCCTGCGCCGTCTGCCGATTGTTGACTTCGGGACGGACCAATCCGTAGTAGTTGAGCCCTGGCGACCCTCCCCCTTGGCGGAGCAAGTTCAAGTAGGGGCTAACCGTGGGCCGGGAGGGTGCCCCGGGTTGAGCGCGGGCCTCGCTCGCCGACCATGCCGCGATCGAGCAGGTGAGCGCCGAGAGGGTGAGCAGTTTGGAAGCAGTCATCGTGGAGTCCTAAATGGCCCGCCCTCTGAAGAGGGAGAGGAATCGGGAAGGATCAGAATCCGCCGTTATTGAAATTATTATTATTATTACCGCTGAATGAGAGGAAGGCCCCGTTTCCGAGCAGGCCGACTCCGAGCAAGCGCTCGAACGGGGCGACGGCACGGCCCACGTAGGTATCGATGCGGACCATCGGCTGGGCGGCCACGAACACACGGTCGCCCGGCAGCAATTGGTAATTCGTACCCGTCTCGCCTTGGCTGACCACGGCATTCCAATTGACCGGCAAGATCTGGGGGGGCGCGCCGGCCGGGGCAGGCCGGGCCACCCAAATCCTATTCGTGCTCGAAACCGAGGTCAGGCCGCTCACTTGGGAAATCGCGTCGAGGACGGTTTCGTTGCCGGTACAGGGCAGCCGGGTGACGGTTTGCCCGGAACCGCCACCGTCCATGATAACGTAGATCAGCTTGCTGTTGAATCCTTGAACTTCGACTGAGACTTCGGCATCCAAAAGGAATTGGTTCAAGTGTTTTTCGACGGCTTTTTTCACTTCGGCAAGAGTCAGGCCTGTGACGGTCACGCTGCCATAAGAACCAAGCCCGATTGTACCGTCCGCCCGAACCAAGTGGCTCCCGCTGATCCGCTGCACGGAGCGCGTCTGCGCGAGGTTGATCGTGATCTTTGGATCCTTCAATTTCGCCACGAGCAAGAATTTTTCAATAGCCAGCTTGGCTTCGGGGATCGTGAGGCCGGCGATGCGGACATTGCCTCCGTAAGTCGTTCCGAGGCTAATCGTTCCGTCCGGATCGACCGTGAACAATCCTTGCAGGGGTTCGTTCGGCACCGGATCGGCCAACTGCAGGCCGATCACGTCGAGCGGCTCGATTTTGTGCGGGGGCTTGGGCACGCCCTTATAGGCCTCGATCAGAAGAACGTCGGGAGCCTCGACTTGGTAGACGGGGTGCATCACCTTCTCGAGTTCACGGGGAGCGTCGATACTCGCCTTGGGAGCGGCCGTACGGCATCCGGTGGCGACAAGGAAGACTAGGATCATCGCGAACCAAACTCCCACCGGGCGAATGCGCGTCTTCATCAAAGTCTCCAGCACCGGATGGTTCGATCCAAAGTACCGGCATTATCGGGCGGATCGATCCTCCCGGATCAATCAAAAGATCCCAAATAACCCGGCCCATCTAAAAGGTCCGCGCAAACGATCCCCCTTATTTTACCTCTTTTTCCATCGCTTCGTATTCCGCTCTTTCGATCGGGTGCAAATCGGAAAATTTGAGCTGGAGTTTCTTGGCTTCCCGCCACGCGATGTGATATTCCTCCCGGCGGTTCTGTTTCTTTTCTAGCATAGCCAAGTGGAAGTAGGAGACGCCGCTCGGGGCGGAGGCGACGAGTCCTTCCAGAAGGGGGCGGGCTTCGTCGAGATCTTTTTTCGCCCCGCGATCCATCAGGATGAGGGCATGGGTGTCTAAGAGTTCCGGGAAATCTCCGACGAGTGCCCGGGCCGCTTTGATCTTCTCGAGCGCCTCATCGTGGCGGTGCCCGTGGACGGCGAGCAAGAACGCCAAGTTGTTCAGGGCCAAGGCTCGGGCTTCTTTCTCGGCGGCCGTTTTCGACGGTTGTTCGGCTTGGGAGCGGAATGCCGCGATCGAGGCGTCGTAGTCGGCGCTCAGGTTTTGCAGAAAGGCTAGCTGAGCCTGCACGTCGCCAGCGGAGAAGCGTTTCTGTTGGATTCCCTCGTCGATTTTCTTTTGGACCGTGGAGATCCACGGTTTCGCATCGACTGGGTTCCGCCCGGCCAATATGGTCACGCTGACTTTGGCGACCAGCAAGGGGGGGGAAGTTTCCCAGGCCTTCTGGCAGGTATCCATGGCCTCTTTCAAGCGGCCGTTGCGCCCCAGGAACTCGGCGCGGGCGAGTACGACTTCCGGCCGCTTGGCTTGATTGGCTTCGACGAAACGATTGAACAGCTCTTCCGCTTCCGTCACTAGACCGACCTGTTCGGCGATGAACGCCAACATTGCAAATGGAGCATCCGGCTTGTCGGCTTGACGGCCGAGTACCGATCGTGCGGCGGCCAGATCCTTTTTACCCGCGTGCAGTCGAATCTGAATCTCCGCCGTCCGGAGCGTATCCGGCTGGAGATTAATCAGTTTCCCGACCAGCGGGGCAGCGTCGTCGAATTCTTGCTGCGTCATCAACCACGCGGCGTAAAAGTTGAGGAACGCCGGGTAAAGCGGGTTCTTCTCCGCATTCAGCACGAGCTCGGACATCGTCGTCCGCACGTTTTTCCGGTCCCCGACCTGAAAGTACAGTTTGGCGAGCAGGAACCGATCGGCTGGAGAGAGGTCGGCGCGGTCCGTCTCCATCAATGCGATCGCCGCGAGCTTACTGGCGCGGTCCCGCTGCATGGACAAGACCAACCCGCGGGTGCGCCGCTGCGAGGGGGTCTCATTGGGGTTCGGCGTTTTCAGCGTACCCCCCTGCGACATGCCCAGCAGTTCCACACTGCGGGACGCCTGGGAGTAATCCGTGTCGGCCGCGAAGCAGATCGCGAGCATCCGCCGCGAGAACTCTTTTTCGTCCGCCGTCACATTTAGCGGGATGAGCCGTTCCCACGCTTGTCGCGCCTCCGGCCATTGCTGGGTCACCGTGAGGAAATCGGCCTCGGCGTAGAGGAATTTGGGGTCGTTCGGTTTCTCGAGGCGGGCCTTTTGGAACTGCTCCTTCGCCGAGTCGAATTGACCGACGATAACGTAGCATTGCGCCAATAGCAGCGACTGTTCCGCCGCCGGC
>JBBRUN010000484.1:0-4389 GCA_038247765.1 Gemmatales bacterium
GATGCCGGTTTCGCGCCAGACGCCGTCGCGCTTCGGCCCCAAGAACTGAGGCCAATCTTCGGCCAAAACGGGCGCGGAGAGCAACGCGACTAAAATCGCGGCGAGTCGGAACTTCATCGGCGGATTCCTCGACTGTGGCGGATCAATCGAAATGATACCGCTTCCCGCGCCCTCGCTTGCAAGAATCTGCGGTGAAGTCCGGGAGGGCAGTTCTTATAAAACCACCATGCCAGTCCCGCAGCTCACCATCCTCGGCGTCGGTTTACTGGGCGGCTCCGTCGGCTTGGCGGCGAAGGCCCGCAACGCCGCCGAGCACATCCGCGGGGTCGGTCGGGACGAACGCAACCTCGCCCGTGCCCAGAGTTCCGGGGCCATCGATTCCTTTTCCACCGATGTGGCCGAGGCGGTGGGCGATGCCGACATCGTGGTGATCTGCACCCCCGTCGATCGCATCGCCGACGATGTGCTCGCGGTTGCGAAAGCGGCCCCTTCCCGGTGCCTCATCACCGATGTCGGCAGCACGAAGGGGAACATCCTGCGAGCGCTCGCGGGCAAATTGAGCCCGACCGGCCCGACGTTCGTCCCCGCGCACCCCTTGGCCGGGTCGGAGAAGCGCGGCAGCGCGAACGCGTGCGCCGATCTCTTCGTCGACCGCCTCGTGATCACGACGCCGACCGCCGAGACCGATGGCGAAGCGACCGCGGCTATCGAACATTTCTGGCGTCAACTCGGCGCCCGCGTCTTGCGCATGACGCCCGACGAACACGACCGAGCCTTGGCCTTCACGAGCCACTTGCCCCACGCCGTGGCGAGCGCGTTGGCCGCCGTGACGCCGACCGGATGGTTGAACCTCACGGCCGGGGGCTTCCGAGACAGCACGCGGATCGCGGCCGGGGACCCGGAGTTATGGGCCGCGATCTTCGAGGCCAACGCGCCGGCGGTTCTCGGGGCCGTCGATCAATTACTACTGCGGATTCAGGACTTCCGGCGGATCGTCGCATCGGGCGACCACGCCGGGTTGATTCAATGGTTGGCCGAAGGGAAGAGGGTGCGCGATGCTCTGGGAAGTTGAGTTGGTTCCATTGGGCCGCGACGGCGAACGCGAACGCGTCTGCGGCGAATTCGATTTGATCACACACACGGAGCGCGGTGCCGACTGGATCACGCGCTCCGCGCGAGGCTTCCTGCTCGAAGGGGCGACGCTGACACAAGCCGATGCGCAGAAGTTGGCGGAAGTGCTCTTGGTCGATGCCATCGTCGAAACCGGGACACTGCGCGAACTCGGCGCCAAGCTCGATTCGCCGGTCTACACCGTGCTCTTCAAACCGGGCGTGATGGATCCGACCGCCGAGAGCGTGCTGAAAGCCGCCGGCGATTTGAACGTCCCGCTGAGCTCCGTGCGCACCTTCCGGCGTTACTACGGGAACGAAGGGATCAGCTCCCTTGACCGCGAGACGCTCTTCCGCAGGGTGCTCGCCAACGACGCCATCGAACAAGTGGTGATCGGCCCTGTGCAGGCGTCGCACCTCGCGCTCGGTCAAGCGCGCGACTTTCAGTTGATGCCGGTGCCGCTCGCCGAACTCGACGATGCCGGATTGATGCGCGTCAGCAAGTCCGGGACGCTCGCGCTGACGGTCGAAGAAATGCGGACGATCCAAGATCACTTCCGTACGCAGGGCCGGGCGCCGACCGACATCGAACTCGAAAGCATCGCCCAAACGTGGAGCGAGCACTGTTCGCACAAGACACTGAAAGGCGAAGTGCAATACGCCGAGACCAGCGCGGGAGTGACAACCCACCGTCACTACAAGAACCTGTTGAAAGAGACGATCTTCGGCGCGACGCAAACCATCCGGGCCCGACTCGGAACCGGCGATTGGTGCGTCAGCGTGTTCAGCGACAACGCCGGGATCGTGAGGTTCAACCCCGAGTTCCACCTCTGTTTCAAGGTCGAAACGCACAACCGTCCGAGTGCCATCGAACCCTACGGCGGGGCCAACACCGGCCTCGGCGGCGTCATCCGCGATGTGCTCGGCACCGGCCTCGGCGGTAAGCCGGTCTGCAATACCGATGTCTTCTGCTTCGCCCGACCCGACTTCCCCGTCGAGCAACTCCCCGCCGGGGTGCTCCATCCGCGCCGCACGATGAACGGCGTCGTAGCCGGGGTGCGCGACTACGGCAACCGCATGGGCATCCCCACCGTCAATGGGGCTATCGTTTTCGAAGACCGCTACCTCGCGAACCCGCTCGTATTCTGCGGGACCGTTGGCCTCATCCCCGTCGGCACGGAGTTCAAACAGGTGCTGCCCGGCGATTTGATCATCGCCGTCGGCGGGCGCACGGGACGCGATGGCATCCACGGCGCGACGTTTTCGTCCGAAGGATTGCACGACGAATCGGAGAAAGTCAGCGGCGGCGCGGTGCAGATCGGCAACGCCATCACCGAGAAGAAAGTGCTCGACGTGATCCTGCAAGCCCGCGATCTCGGGCTGTACACCGCGATCACCGATTGCGGGGCCGGTGGGTTCAGCAGCGCCGTCGGCGAGATGGGAGCCGAGCTCGGCGCGACCGTCAACCTCGACGCCGCACCGCTGAAATACGACGGGCTGAGCTACACCGAAATCTGGATTTCCGAATCGCAGGAGCGCATGGTGGTGTCCGTGCGGCCCGAGAAATGGCCCGCGTTGCGCGCCCTCTGCGAAGCGGAAGATGTCGAAGCGGCGAACCTCGGGACGTTCGAAGCGACCGGCCGGTTGATCCTCAAATTCCGGGGGCAGACCGTCGGCAACCTCGACATGCACTTCCTCCACGAGGGCCGTCCGAACATCGTCCGCCAAGCCGAGTGGCAAGCCGTTGTCAGTGAACCGGTGATCCGGCCGAAGTTCAACTCGCAAGAGACGCTGCTGAAGATTCTGGCGATGCCATCGGTGGCCTCGAAGGAATCGGTGATCCGCCAGTACGATCACGAAGTGCAAGGCGGCAGCGTCGTCAAACCGCTGACGGGCGTGCGGAACGACGGCCCGAGCGATGCCGCCGTGGTGATGCCAGTGCTCGGTTCGATGATGGGCTTCGCGGTCGGCAACGGCATCAATCCGCTCTACGCCGACCTCGATCCGTACGCCGGGGCGGCCGCGGCCATCGACGAAGCATTGCGGAACGTCGTTGCCGTCGGTGGTGACCCGAGCCGCACGGCGATCCTCGACAATTTCTGTTGGGGGAACGTCACGGAACCGGCGATGCTGGGGGCACTGGTCCGCACCGCCGAAGCCTGCCGGGATGTCGCCCTCGCGTTCGGGACGCCGTTCATCTCGGGCAAGGACAGCTTGAACAACAGCTTCGTCGCCAAGGATGGCACGAAGATTTCGATCCCGCACACGCTGCTGATTTCGTCGCTCGCCATCGTCCCCGATGTGCGGCACTGCATCACGATGGATTTCAAAGCACCGGGGAACGATCTGTACGTCATCGGGAACACGCGCGACGAACTCGGCGGCTCGCACCTGCACGAACTTCTGAAACTACAGGGTGGAACGCCACCCGCGGTGGATTTGGCGCTCGCGCCCCAAGTCTTCTCGGCGATGCACGCCGCCATCCGCGCCGGGTTGGTCCGCGCCTGCCACGATTGCAGCGAAGGGGGCCTCGCGGTCGCGCTCGCGGAGATGGCCTTCGCCGGGGAAGTCGGCGCCGATGTCACCGGGTTGTCCGTGCTGCCGGGCGCCGATGGATTGCCGGACGACGCGAAGCTGTTCAGCGAATCGGCGACGCGATTCGTACTGGAAGCGACCCCGGACAACGCCGGGGCGCTGACGCTGCTGTTCCAAGGATTACCCTTCGCCAAGATTGGCAAAACGGTGAAGGAACAACGTTTGCGCATCGCCGACGCCAACGGCGAATGGTTGGTGTGGTCCAAGCTGAGCGAATTGAAGGAAGCCTGGCAAGCACCGCTGCGGTAGCGGCATCACTTACTTGCAAGCGAGGGAAAATACTTCCTCGCTGGCGCGTCGGGCTAGTGGTTCATTGCAGCTGATAGTTGTCGTCGAAATTGAGTCCCAACGGGACGACAGAAGGTAGCCAGGGGTGGAGCGAAGAGGAACCCCTGGGAATGAGAATAAGCAATTTCGGCCCCAACGGGTCTACCCATTTCCAAATCGAGGTGTCCCCGTTGGGGTCCAAGAATTGCAAGGGTGGAGCGAAGCGGAACCCCTGGGAAAGAGAAAAAGCAATTTCGGCCCCAACGGGGCTACCCATTTCCAAATCGAGGTAACCCCGTTGGGGTCCAAGTAACAACCGTCCTGAATTCCAGGGGTTCCGCTTCGCTCCACCCCTGGCTACCTTCTGTCGTCCCGTTGGGACTCAATTTTGACGACAACTTTCAACTGCAATGAACCA
>JBBRUN010000485.1:0-4381 GCA_038247765.1 Gemmatales bacterium
GAACTTCCTTCCAAGGCCGTCCCACGAAGAAGTGCGGGTCCAGACTGTCGTAGTCAGGACCGTACGCTTTCCGTGCCGGTGGAACCGCGTCGACCAAGCGGACGGCGTAAACCGATCCGTCCACTTCCAACCAGATCCGTGCGAGCGGGACGCAACCCGTTGCTGGCGCCGGGCACGGTCGCCGGATCCGACGGGCCGCATCAGCGAGCCAGAACAGCATCACGCCCCGCCACTCCGAATCGGAAAATCGGGATGACACCTCTTTCGCTAGCAACTCCGGCAAGCCGGGAAACACTGCGCTCAAGCGAGGTTCGTTGTGGCATTCGAGTTGGACCCACTTCAAAAAATCCTGCGCGTCGCCCACCTTTGGGTCGTAAGCCGTCTCGAAGATCCCCTTGAGTGGAAGTGGGCAGCGTTCGAGAAGCTCTAGCCCTGGCCGGGGAAAACCGACTCCTGAATCGGCGGGCATCTCTCCATCGGCGGGTACAAATTTTGGCACTGCCCCTTCGCGGACGCGCGTCGGCTCGCACTTCGCGCCCGCCGCGATCGCCTCGGTCTCGTCCTCCGCGGCTTCCAGCACGAGGTCGTACACCGACCATTTCGCACCCGCTACGTATTTGTGAGGCCCGACCGTCGGTTTGATGTCCGGTCGGTTGACCGGGTAAGGGCAGTCCCCGCGATCACGGGTTTTCACATTCGGGAGCGTCAAAACAAATTCTTCCGACAGCGCGAGAGGATGGCCTCGCGCGTCGATAGCAAAGCCGGGCGAGACTTTCAGAACCGCGGCCTGGCCGGCGATGGCCGGTTGGACGCTCAGGTCAATCCCGCAGACGACCCCCCAACCCGCCGTGGTGGCTCCGAGGACGAGGCGAGCTCGGACCCACTCGACTAGAGCCGTCAGGTCGCGATCGGCGAGCCGTTGCCCGGGGAAGAATCGCGGACGAAGGAGGACGGGAATACGACTCTCCCCACCGTCCGCGGTCTCAATCTTCATGCTGTTTGAACGGGTGTTGCCCATGATCACATCCTCTATGGCAGACGATCAGGTAAGTTGGAACCAGCTCTCGAACGTCCCGCCTTCGATTCCGTCCCCGGTGGGGCCGCGGGGTCGTTGTCCGACCTCGGCGCGGGCCAGTGAGCCGTGCAAGTGATCACCGTCGACCGCGCGGCCGTAGCGGTCCGTGAGGAAGTCGCAATCCAGCGAGATGTGCACGATTTGCCCGTGGTGCAGGCCGGGCCTCACATGGCACTGCTGGATGTCGTAATGGAGCCGCGTCCCGCACGGCGAAAGCGTCACGGCGCTTTGCTCGCCCGCGCTTTGGAGATTGCCGTCGTGGTTCTCGAACCGGACCGTGAAGTAGCGGGATCCGGAAACCCCCACGCGTTTCCGCATCGACTCGTGCAAGGGGCGATCGAATGTGACGGTGAGTCGAATGCCGTCTCGATCGCCGGTCTGAATCGTACGATCCGCGTGGGCCGTTTCGTAAGCTCCCCACACTACTTTCCCACAAGTCTCGCCGTCGTGGTTCCAGCTCACTTCGCAGATGTGCGTGAGCTGCCGGGGGTTTAGCGGCCCCGGCAAGTAACGCCGACCGTCCACTTCGATTTCCGCATGCGCTGTCGTGTCTTTGAAGCGGAGCAGCGCCAGCGGCACGGCCCCCGCGCACGCTTCGTCGCACAGCGGGGCGAGTACGTCCCGCAACGACTCGGGGATCGCCGCTTGTTGAGGCAACGGGCAAGGGCATTCCACCGGCTCGGGCGGCCCCCAGCATGCGGGCGGCTTCGGCCCGTGAGCCGATATCAGGCGGAAGCAAATCCCTTCGGACACCCGGTTGGCCGCTTTACGCGGCGCGCAACCGTCGGTGTCGGCGAACACCGGGACCTCTTCGACGCACGTTTCGGCGTAGCGGATCGCGAGCAAATACGCGGTGTTCGGCTGCGCCGGCGCTTTGGGTGTGGATCGCTTCACCGTCGCATCCCAGATCCGGTGTTCGTCCTCCCGACCGAACGGCACGTCGTCGGAAAAGAGATCGGACAGCAAGATGGGCATCGGCTCGCGGACGACGAGTTCGCGCCCGTTGCAGTCGATGGCGATGCCGGGGGTCACGATGACCCAGCCGTCGACGGCGCAGGTTGGGTGCTCGACGATGTCGAGTCCGCAGACGAGGCCCCGGCCGTGGAGCGCCCGCTGGTGCAAGCGGTGCCGCGATACGAAGTACGCCTGCTCCGCGGCGAGGTCGCGGGCCGTCATGTACTTGCCGGTGAAGTACCGGCCGCGCTCAGCCGGTACGTCTTCCGGGGCCAGCATCGCGTCCGGGCAGGCGCAGGCTCCGCCGGGCGGGGTCTCGGGTTCGCAGCACTTGCGCGGTGTCAGCACGGGATCGTCTCCGAAGGTCCGGACGGCAAGCCGTCCGGTCGTGTCAAATTCGAGCGGGATCCGTTCCGAGGCGAACCCCGGCATCGAGCCGGGCCAGTTTGGGCAACGCCGCGTTCGGCAGTTTCGCATCGCTTCCGAGCCGCGCGCCGGCGTCGCCCAACCCCAAGTCGGCGTCGCCTAAAATTGTGTCGACGCCGATCGTGGCTTGAACGCCGAGCCGAAAGCCCGGTGCTACCACCCGCAGTTCGTACGCGGTGTGGACCGGCTTCTCTCGCTCGATGGCGCGCCGGACGGCCGCTTCCGCGGCAGGTGTCTTCAACCACGCCGCCGGGACGACGACTCGGAAGCGGTTCGCGTGGATGGCGAAGGCGTCTAAGTCGGGAGGGCCGGCGGGGAGCAATCGCCCGTCGTCGAGTCGGCCAGTCACGCCGAGCTGGAACCGGCCGACGGAATCGGGCCCCCAGAGCGGCGCCTCGTCGGCCGACGCTTCTGCAGAACCCGGCAGCAAGCGATGATCGCGGTCGCGATAGCCGTCGATCACGAACGGAAAGCCCTCCGCGCTCGGTTCTACGTCCGGATCGGTCGCGAGCACGGCTGCGACGCACGCACGCAGGGAGGCCGGCGTTCCGCCCCGCGTTCCGGTCCTGCGTCTTTCTTGGGTGTCGGTCGCGAAAAAGGCAGACGGGAGCCGTGCGAGCATCCGCCGCCGAGATTCGAGATTGAGCCCGCTGTCGAATCGGACCCCCAACCAGCCAGCCAATGCGTCGAGGTGGGCGGCGGCATCCGCGGTCAACGCCTTCGGATCGAACAAGCCCGCGGCATCGTCCACGCGCCTTTCGAGGTTATCCCACTCGGCCTGAAAGACTCCGAGGAAACCTTCGAGGAATCGCCGGCCTGCCTCGTCTTCCGAAAAGACCGCGGGCAAATGTTCCAGGTAGGATCGCCGTGGAAATCGCGTTTCGAGCGTCTTCAACACCGGGGTCGAAAACCCGTCCCCCATGAACCGGACGCGTAGCCAAAGGTAGCGACCGGGCGGCGAATCGATCGGGAAGTCGGCCTTCGAGGAAGTCGTGGCCGCAGGATGGCGAGGGGGACCGGCCACGGCGACGCCGAGCGCCCAAGCCTCATCCGGGAGTGCGGGCGGCTCGAACGTGGCCTTCGCATCATTCGAGGTGTACGTTTCGACCACCGCCATCGATCCGGGCGGGAGATCGGCAAACTCGAGGGTGATGGCGTCCCAGCGGCAATCGTACAAGCCGCTGTCGAGGGGGCGACTGATCCAACTCGCTTTGGTCGATTGGCCGGTCGCGAAGAGGCGGCTCCGCGAGGGCCGCACTGAATCGGGAGCAACGCGTTGGCCGGTGCCATCGAACACGAAGGCCCCGGCAGCGGGCCGGTGTGCGAGTTCCGACTCCACGGTCCCGTCTTTCGGAACTTCGGGCCACATCCTCCCGCACAGTCGCGTCAGCGACTCGGGCATGACATACTGCGGGTCGGAGCGCGGGTCGGAGTGCGGGTCGGAGTGCGGGTCGGAGCGCGGGTCGGAGCGCGAGTCGTCCGGCAGCGAGCGGATCGCGGGGAACGGGAACCGGCTGCGGATCGCGGTCGCATCGTCGATGGGCTCTTCGCATTTCCGCCCGTGCGAACCGTACACGCGGAGCGCCACTTTGGCACCCGACCGCGCGAGAACGTAGAGTGTCCCGTCCCGATCGATCGCGAGTCGGGACTCGACTGCGAGGCAGGGCCACGCAAATTCGTCGGGCACTTCGGATCCGGTGACGAACCGCCTCGGTCGGGCGTCGCCGGGTCGGAAGCGATCGATCCCTTCGGTCGTCAGCACAAAAACGTCGGCCCCGTGCGTCGCTACATCCAGCGGCACACCGGGTTCGGCCCAGCACCAGACATCGCGCAGCGCCCACGAATCGATGGCGAACCCGAGCACTCGGCGGCTTCCGCGGTCGAGGACATAAAGCGCATCGGTCCCCGCTGCGATCGTGGTCGCTC
>JBBRUN010000486.1:0-4374 GCA_038247765.1 Gemmatales bacterium
ACTTCATTTGGGACCGCGACAATCGCGGATCTTGCCGTGTAAGCACCCATTTCAAGGACTGGGCTCTCTCGGTCGCAACACGTTCACTTGTCGAAGAAGGCATTGACGTGTTTGTACGCTTCAACGAAGGGCTGTCGATCCTCAAAAAGGTCGTTGCTGTCGAAACGGGTGGCGACAGCACACTTGAGCTACCTGAGGGAAATAAGTTCATCAAACTGGTCAGCTCGATTGGCTCATTCGGACTAGCCAGCACTTTCAGAGGGAAAGAGAAGAAGACAGAGAATGACCTTAAGGTCTACAGAAATGGTGGGGTCGGGTACGTGTCAAGAACGGAAATTACGAACGAACAAGCCGTCTTCGATAAATGGAAAGTCTTCATCGGCCGTGCAGGACCTGGTACAGGTAACCAAGACACCTACCCACATAGGATCATTAGCACTCCATTCATAGGGGAGCCCGGAAGTATATCGTCGTGGACGTACATGCATATTGGGCCTTTCGACTCGAAGGTTGAGGCCGAGAGTGTACTGTCATACCTCACCTGTCGGCTGACTCGTTTCCTAATCCTCCTGCATAAGCCATCGCAAGACACGACACGCAAAGTCTACACCTTCGTGCCGACCCAAGACTGGACCAAGCGGTGGACTGACGCCGACCTCTACGCGAAATATGCTCTTTCCACCTCTGAGATCGCCTTCATCGAGAAGATTGTCCGACCAATGGACCTCACCATGAGCATGCTCGACGAGGCAATTACCGACGACAACGAGTAAAGCGCGAGATTCGACTTCGACCGGGAGTAATCGATGCCGACGGATGATTTCTTCCCACCCCGCCCCCCGGCTACACCGACGATTTATGCCTTCGCCAGCACTCACCCGGATCATGCGGGGCATGTCGGCACGGCGGAGTGCCGGGACACGCATGACAAATTCGGGCCGTACCGTTAGGATGAAATATGGTAGTCACTCGGCCGGAACAAATTCGCATCGATTTGCCGCTGGAAGCGATCGCCCGCGTGTGCCAGACGTATGGCGTGAGCGAGTTGGCGGTGTTCGGGTCGGTGTTGCGCGAGGACTTCGACCCGGCGCGGAGCGATGTCGATTTTCTCGTGCGATTCATCGACAACGACGCCGGCGATTGGGGTTGCAAGTACATGGACATGCGCGAGGAGTTGGAGGCCCTTCTGGAGCGGAAGGTGGATGTGGTTAGCTGGCGCGGGATCGAGCAAAGCCGTAACCCCTACCGACGTGAACATATTATCAAGCACTTAAGGCGGGTGTATGAAACCGGATAAGGCGTGCCTGCAGGACATTCTTTCAGCGATGCGGTCTGCGGTGATCTTCGTGGGCGACCGCACCCTTGAACAGTTCAGGGCCGACGATCTGGTGAGTGCTGCTACGGAGCGTCGCATCGAAATCCTGGGCGAGGCGACGAAGCGCTTGTCGATGTCGGTGCGGGACGCGCACCCGGAAATCCCGTGGAAGAAGATGGCGGGGATGCGGGATCTACTGATCCACGCCTACGACGACATCGAGTTGGACGTGGTCTACGACACTGTGGCCAAGGTGATCCCGCCGCTGATCCCGCAGATCGACGCGATTCTCCAGACGCTTCCCGATCCCGAATGAGGCGGAAAAGCATCATGGCTTTGCAGAACTTCTTCCCATCCCGTCCCGCCGCCACGCCCACGATCTACGCCTACGCCAGCACTCACCCGGATCATGCGGGGTTACTCAAGGTCGGCTACACCGAGCGCGTCGCTTCCCAGCGGATCGCCGAGCAGTTCCCGTCCGGATTGACCCCCTACGACATCGAACTCGTCGAGACCGCGATGCGGAAGGACGGGTCGAGCTTCACCGACCACGACGTGCACCGCCATCTGCGGTGGCGCGGCATCAAGAACCCAACGCATGAATGGTTCCGCTGCACCGTCGATCAAGTCCGGGCGGCGATCCTCGCCGTGCGCGACCGCACCGCCAACGTCGAGGACCGCACGCTGAGTTTCGGGCTACGGCCCGAGCAACGCGAGGCGGTGGAGCTGACGGCGAATTACTTCCGCACTGCGGCCGAGGAGAACCCGGGCCGCGCCCCGCACTTCTTGTGGAACGCCAAGATGCGGTTCGGCAAGACGTTCGCCGCGTACCAACTGGCCAAGAGCATGGGCTGGCGCAAGGTGCTGGTGCTGACGTTCAAGCCGGCGGTGCGGCACGCTTGGTCGGAGGACTTGCAACGGCACATCGACTTCGAAGGCTGGCAGTTCGTCGCCCCCGACGGCGGCGTGGCGTGGGCCGACGCGGACCATCGCCGGCCAATCGTCTGCTTCGGCAGCTTTCAAGATTACCTCGGCCGGACCAAGCAGGGAGCGATCAAGCCGAAGAACGAGTGGGTTCACGCGACGAACTGGGACTGCGTGATCCTCGACGAATACCACTACGGCGCGTGGCGCGAGAACGCCAAGGGGCTGTTCGGGGCCGACGAAGCCGACGAGGGGGAAGTGGCCGCCGAGGTGACGGCCGACGAAGTGGCGTTCGACGAATCGATCCTGCCGATTACCACGGGGGCGTACCTGTACCTTTCGGGCACGCCGTTCCGGGCGCTGGCATCGGGCGAGTTCATCGAAGAGCAAATCTACAACTGGACGTACAGCGACGAGCAGCGGGCCAAGCGCGATTGGCCGGGGCCGGGCGCGAACCCGTACGCGGCTCTGCCGCGACTGGTGCTGATGACCTACAAGTTGCCGGACGACATCCGCCAGGTGGCCGAAGAGGGCGAGTTCAACGAGTTCGACCTGAACGAGTTCTTCCGGGCCGAAGGGGATGGCGACGGGGCGAAGTTCGAGCACACGGACCAGGTGCAGAAGTGGCTGAACCTCATCCGCGGGGCGTACCGCGGGACGACCGTGGACGACTTGAAGCTCGGCCGCGAGAGGCCCCCGTTGCCTTTCAGTGAAGGGAAATTGCTCGGGCTCTTGTCGCACACGTTCTGGTTTTTGCCGAGTGTGGCGTCGTGCCATGCGATGGCGAACATACTGCGTGCGAAGAACAACACGTTTTATCACGATTACAAGGTGGTGGTTTCGGCGGGCGCGCAGGCGGGCATGGGTGCGGCCGCGCTGCCGCCGGTGCTGGCGGCGATGGACGAACCGCTGGCTGGCAAGTCGATCACGCTCTCGTGTGGCAAGCTGACGACGGGCGTGACCGTGCGACCGTGGGCGGGGATCCTGATGCTGCGGAAGTGCTCCAGCCCCGAGACGTACTTCCAGGCGGCGTTCCGGGTGCAATCGCCGTGGACGGTACCGGACGAAGCGGGCGGGGAGATCGTCGTCAAGCCCGAGTGCTACGTCTTCGATTTCGCGCCGAATCGGGCGCTGCGGCAGATCGCGGACTACGGCTCGCGCCTGGCGACCGACGACACGACGCCCGAGCAGCGCGTTGCCGAGTTGGTGGGGTTCCTGCCGGTGCTGGCGTACGACGGTAGTTCGATGCGCCAACTCGACGCGGAGGCGATCCTGGACATCGCCACCAGCGGCACGAGTGCCACGCTTTTGGCCAAACGGTGGGAGAGCGTGTTGCTGGTGAACGTGGACGACAGCACGCTGTCGCGGCTGATGAAGGACGACGCGGCCATGCAGGCGCTCCAGAACATCGAAGGGTTCCGCAACCTGAACGCCGACCTCGAGACGATCATCAACCGTTCCGAGGAGATCAAAGATGCCAAACGCAAGTTCGCCGAGGGCGAGGAACCGAGCGCCAAGGAAAAGAAGGACCTCACAGATGCGGATAAGGAGCGCAAAAGCCTGCGGAAGCAGGTGCAGGAGAAACTCATCAAATTCGCGGCGCGGATTCCCGTGTTCATGTATCTCACCGACTTCCGCGAGCAACGGTTAAAGGACGTCATCACGAAGTTGGAACCCAAATTGTTCAAACGGGTGACCGGTCTGACGACGGCGGATTTCGAGCGGCTGGTGGGCCTCGGCGTGTTCAACAGCGCGCTGATGAACGACGCCGTGTGGAAGTTTCGCCGCTACGAGGACGCGAGCTTGCGCTACATGGGCGTGAGCCGACACAAGGGATTGGACGTGGGGCTGTTTGACACCGCGCTGACGGAAGAAGACTTCGCGTCGACGTTCCAAGAGTTGTCCAAAATTGATCGGGCGAAACTTTCACCTCCGCCGTAAGAAAACGAAGCATCTTGCGAAGCCGCGCTGCAAGCGTTGGGGCGGATCGACGCGGACATCGCTTCCCGATAGCCGCCTCGCGAAGGCCTTCGCCTTCCACCGTCGATTCCGCGACCCGCGCACGCCGGTGACTCGCGGCCGCTTGCGATTGCCTACCCATTCCGGTACAACTCACCGATTCGTATTTCGGAGTC
>JBBRUN010000487.1:0-4372 GCA_038247765.1 Gemmatales bacterium
AGCCGGCCCGGAGTAGTGCCCCAAGCGCGGTGCCACAAGTGGCGGAGGAGGAGGAAAAAGGCGACGGGCAGGAGTGAGACCCCCACGGCGTTGTAGGCGAAAGCTTGTTCGACCCGGAGATTCAGCAGCGCGTGCAAGGCGCGAGTCGTGCCGCAGCCGGGGCAGTGGATCGACGTTATCTGATAGGAGACGCACTTGGGATAGAAGTCGTGGTCGGTCGGTGCGAAGTTGGTCAAGAGGTACAGCGCCCCTCCTCCGAGAAGCCCCGCTGCGGCCACTAGGCCGCAACGGACGAGCCGCCTCCGACGATTTCGCACGGGCAAAAGGGAGTCGTTGTTCACGGGATCACTTGGCGTTCGCGCCGGCACCGACGGCGAGGACTACTATGATGAGGTAACCGATCACCACCAAGCCGTTGACGACCAACCCGGCGATGGCGCCGTAGGTCGACCACTTCTTGGCTTGCGCGGACGCTTCCCGGGCTTCGCTCATTTTGCCTTCGGCCACTAACCCGTTGACCTTGGCGGCGTTGATAATGCCGACAACGCCCAGCGGCAAGCAGCAGCAGAAGGTGACGGCGATGGATTGAATTAGGTAGTTCGGGACCGTCGCGGCGTCCCCACCGCCACTTTTGCCCCTGCGGGCCGGGCGTTCATCGGCGTCGGCATCGTCTTCGTAATCGTCGTCGCGTTCGCGGGCCATGCTACCGGTCTCCGAGGAGGGTTAGATGAAACGGGCTCATCCCGTGGGCTGTGGCAAATTACACAACCGTCCCCTCGGGGTCAAATGCGGAATCTAAAAAGCAACGGAATTCTTCAACACTCCTTCGGTGCGGCCGGAACAGCTCTGGTTCTTCACCTCTCGAGCTGTTGTGTGTAGCGCGGTAGCTGCTCCTTTTATCCCACCGAAACGCTCGCCCGCTGGCCGAACTCGGGGAGCAGTATGAACTCCACGGCTAGGTCGGTCAGCCGACCGCCCCCTTGGACGAACCCCAGCCAGTTGGCGCGTCCCGCGTCGTCGCCGGGCCGGTTGAGGAGCTGGGCGTACAGGCTGTCGATGGCTCGTAGATACGCCTCCGTCGAGGTGATGAATCCACGTGCCAAGGCGTCGCGTGTCTCGCCGGCCGTCAATCGTGCCACGTAGCCTTGAACCTCCCCTTCGTCTCCCTCGCGGCCCAGCTCGTTCCGGAATAGGGATCGAACGAAGCCTTCCGCATCCGGGTATCGGCTCTGGTACTCGCCCGACGTCAGGAACAGTGCGGCCATTTCCTCGTAGGTCATGCCTTGGCGCAGTTGCTCGACCCAGCCGTCCCGACCCTCGGCGTCGGCGGCCCGCCCCAAGAATATCCGGTAGGCGTCATCCACCTGATTGTCGAGGTATTCGTCGGAGGACAGGAACGCACGGCCCACATCGGCTAGCGACACGCCCGCTCGCAGGCTGGAGACCCAGCCCTGGATCTCTTCGGCACTGCCCTCACGCCCCAAGATGCCGACATACAGACCGTGCACCACGGCCGTCTGCTGATCGGGGTTGCTCGCTCCGAAGAGGTCGGTGCTGGTTGCGACCGGGAATGCCGGGTTCAGCTTGCGCAGTCCCAGATCCGCCCCGGTCACAGGCTGCCCAGCCGTCACGGAGACCGTCCCGCCGTTGGGGCCGACCACGCTCACCTCACTGGGGAAGAGGTCGACGCGGATCGCGTTCGCCCCGGGGCTTACCCCGTCGAACCGGTACGCCCCGTTACCGTCCGTGAATGTCGATACCTCTCCGACGCTAAAAGCGCCGTTGTTGTCGGCATCGACAAAGACCCGGCGCCCGGACAGGCCGGCGTCGGGTCCGTTGCGGACGCCGTCGGCGTTGTAGTCCAGGAACACGACCCCGCTCACCGGGACGGCCAGCGCCGCCGCGTTGACCGTTAAGGTGAAGAGCTGGCTATCGCTACCGCCTTCGCTGTCCGAGACGGCGAGGGTGAAAGCGTAAGCGCCCGCGATGGTAGGCGTGCCGGAGATGACCCCGGTAGCCGCGTCGAGCGCCACGCCCGGGGGCAGGTTGCCCTCTGCGATGATGAAGGTGTAGCCCGGGACCCCGCCCGAAACCGCCGGCCCGAAGCTGTAAGGCTGGCCGACCGTGCTGGCGGGGGCCGTCGTGCTGTCGATGCTCGGAGCCGAAGCCGGGTCACTGGAAATGTTGCCCAGGAAGGTCGAGAAGGAGGCGGTCGTGGCCGACGAAATCACCGTCCAAGAGAGCGAGCCGCCAACATCGCTATCGTCAGCCTCTTCTCCACCGTAGATGTCGCCGAAGAACGGGTCGGCGTGGGCCGGCAACTTGTCGGTGTCGATGTTGAATGTCTCGAATCCCGCGCCCGCATTGGGTGTGAGGGAGTACGACTGGGTCCGGGCCTGGATGGTGTCGTCCAGGTCGTAGTAATTGCTGGCGGCGAAGCCGTCGTAGGTGGCATTGATCAAGCCGCCGTTGGCCGAGTAGCTCCCGCCCAGGGCGTAGCCGATCCGGTCGGGGCCGTCGATGGTGAGTGCCAGGAAGTTGTCCGCCGCCGCGCTGCCGCTAGTCGCGAAGAAGTCGTTGCTCAAGTCGAACACGTCCTCGTCGAGGCGCGTGCGAACAGTGATGATGCCGAGCGTTTCCGTGGCAGGGTCGGACACCGAGAACGCGAACGTGGTGACGTACTTTTGCGCCCCGGCCGGGATGGTGCCGGTCGCAGTCCAGTTGATCTGGTTGCCGTTCGAGCCGGTGAAGAAGCCTGTGCTCTGGATCGTGTTGGGCCCGACCAGTGTCGGTGACGTGAGGATCGTCGAGATGTCCTCGAGGTTGGATACTTCCAAGTTAGGACCCCGATCGACGTAGTATTCCAAGGAGGAGAGCCACGTCGAGTAACTCTCTCCGTCGAGCAGGTAAACGCGGCCGGTCGTCCCCACATAGGTTCCGTAGGTGTCTTGTGATGCGGTGTCGTCATCGAAGTCGCCGACATCGAACTGACCCACCTGGCCGGGAGCGATGCCGTTGATCAAGCCGATCTCGTTATCGAGGCTCGATTCGATCACGCCGTTCGGAGTGGTGACGATCAGGCTTTCGTTGCCGAGCGGTACTGAATCGATGGAAATGAGGAGGCGGAAGTCGCTGGCCACTGTGAACGAAACCGCGTCACCGGCGATCATCACCGAGGTGGTGCTGCCGAGGTTCCAGCCGTCGATGACGTATTGCAGGCCGCCGGTCGTCCACGTGGTGAAGCTGTGATCCAGCGTGGGGCTGATTTCGAGCGTGAAGGCGCCTTCGCTTTCGGCGTCGCCGCTGGGTGCGAGTACCGTGATCAGCCCATTGAGCTGCACGGCGGTGAAGCCCAGGGGCACCTGGACCTCGATGTCGGTGTCGCTGTTGACGACGAAGTACGTGGCTGCGGTGCCGTTGAACAGAACGGCTGTTGCGGGTCCGGGGCTTTGGAACCCGCTGCCGCTGATCGACACCATGTTGCCGTAAAGCTCACTGGCATCGAAGCCGGTGATCACGGCCGGCGTTAACCGGTCCTCGAACCTTTCGAGCGACAGCCGCTGTCGATTGTGTGCCGTGCCGCGGGTGCGGATGGGCCGGCAGCGGACGAAAGTTAATGCCTTGAAGGACTGCAGCCAATTTTTCTTGCTCATTTGAACTGTCGATCCTGAAAAGAGTTAGAAAGGAACACGAAAGCGTGGTAGCGCGCTCAGCAACCTGAAAGTCAGGCTGTGGGGTACCGGCACGCAAGGAAGTTGCGTGCGGTGCCACCACGCGGGGCGCCGCGTGCTACCAGTACAGGGTCGTCGTCGGTAGGCACGATTGTGGCGCCGACGACGCCTAGAAGGTTGTCACCAAAGCAGGTTTCGTGCCGATGGACGCGATAACGCCGCGGTCTCGGTTCGGGGCATGCAGTTGGGGTGGTTGAATTCAAAAAACACGTGAAAGTAGAACGCATTCGCGCCGAAGCAAAGCCGATTAGGAGGATTTGGTCGAATTCTAGCGCCGTGGTAAGCGATGCTTCCGGCTGACACCCTGTCGCCGAAGATTGCTCCTTGAACTTCCCGGCGCTTTTCGTGTCTAGTCCGTATCGCAACGTTGGTCGGGTCTCGAAGACACGGCCCGACCCGCGGCGCTGTTTTCCGTCTTGAGGTTCGCCATGCCGTCGTCGAGCGAAGTCCGCCAGCAGTTCATCGATTTCTTCACCCAGAAGTGCGCACACGCCTTCGTTCCGTCCAGTTCCGTGGTGCCGCACGACGACCCGACGCTGCTCTTCGCCAACGCCGGCATGAACCAGTTCAAGCCCTACTTCCTCGGCACCGAGAAACCGAAGTTCCCGCGTGTCGCCAACACGCAGAAGTGCATCCGCGCC
>JBBRUN010000488.1:0-4370 GCA_038247765.1 Gemmatales bacterium
CGCTTTGTCGGAGTTCCAGCCGGACAGAAGAACTTCGCGGGAATCTTCTCCCGCGGAATTTGTGCCCGTGTCGGGCGTGGTGTAGATATCGGCGTTGGCCCGTGCACGGGCCGCATTGTCCGCGGCGGTCGTCTCCGCCGCGCTGTGATCCACTCGCTTCGCGCACCGGGAGAATCCCATGTTCAAGAAATTGCTCCGCACCGGCGTCTCGTTCCTCAAGCAAGAAGACGGCCCGACGGCCGTCGAGTACGCGGTCATGCTCGCACTGATCGTTGTGGTCTGCATCGCCGCCATCACCGCCATCGGCGGCGCCTCGAACCAGACCTTCAGCCAAGTCGGCTCGGCGATTACCCCCAGCTGATCGCCCGGGCACCGCTGGTACTCACAATCAGTTGACACTCGTCCGGCGCGGGAACTCTCCCGGCGCCGGACGGTTCCATTTTCACCACCCGCACAATGCATAGACTGACCTGCGATTACCCCGCGCTCCACGGAACGTAATATGCACGTCTTGCTGGCACCGGTGGGCAGTCACGGCGACGTCCACCCGTTCATCGGCTTGGGGCTCGGCTTGCAGGCGCGCGGCCACCGCATCACGCTCATCGCGTCCGAGATGTTCGGCGAACTCGCCGCCCGGCACGACTTCGAATTCGCGCCGTCGATGACCAAAGACGAATACGAGAGCGCCATCGCCAACCCCGATCTTTGGGATCCGAAGCGCTCGGTCGGCGTCATCTTCAACCGGGAGATGATGCGGAAATATCTCCCCATCGGCTTCGAGCACATCCGCAGCCGGTACGTCCGCGGCGAAACCGTCCTGCTCGCCGGGCCGCTGTCGCTGCCGGCCCGCATCGCGAACGAAAAGCTCGGCATCCCGTTGGCCACCGTGCACCTCGCCCCGTCCGGGATCTTCAGCGCGGTCGAGCCGCCGATCTACCCGCTGCTGCGGATGAAGGCCTGGTGGCCGACCGCTTTCAAACGATTCGTCTTTTGGCTCGGCGAACGGGTGATGCTCGATCCGAAGATTCGCCCGGAGCTCAACGAATTCCGCGCGACGCTCGGTTTGCCACCGGTGCGGCGCGTCCTCGGCAAATGGATCCATTCGCCGCAGCGGATCCTCGGCTTATTCCCCGATTGGTTCGGGAACGCCCCGGACTGGCCCGAGCCTGTACGGACGCCAGGGTTCATTCGGTACGATCAAGCCGATGGCAAGCCGTTGCCGGCGGAGGTCGAGGATTTCTTGAATGCCGGGGAAGCGCCGATCGTATTCAGCTTCGGCTCGGCGATGCGGACGGGGCGGAAGTATTTCGACGCGGCCGTCGGCGCCTGCGCCACGCTCGGCAAACGCGGTCTGTTGCTGGCGAAGAAGACGGAGCAAATTCCGCCGAACTTACCTTCCACGGTTATGCAGGCCGACTACGCCCCGTTCAGCGCGGTCTTCCCGCGGGCCGCGGCGGTCGTGCACCACGGCGGCATCGGCACGACGGCCCAAGCCCTCGCGGCCGGAGTTCCGCAGATCGTCATGCCGATGTCATTCGACCAACCCGACAACGGCGAGCGCCTGCGAAAACTGGGCGTGGCCCGCATCGTGCCCGCCGCGGTGTTCACGGATCAGTCGCTGACAGCGGCGCTGCGGGAGTTGTTCGCCGACTTGGGGACGCCGGCGGCGTGCGCCGAAGCGAAGCGGAAGTCGGGGTTGAACGATCCATTGAAAGACGCCTGCGATCTGATCGAAGCATTGCGGGGGCGAGACGGCGCGGCCCTCTGACCGGGATTCCCAAATGGCACTCGAATACGTCATCGATTTCCCCTGCCGGCCGAAGAGCCTGCTCGCGGGCCCGGACGCCCCCGAGGAGGGTGCCCGGCGTTTGCTCGGCCTCTGGAAGTTGCAGGGCATCGCCGATGCCGTGCGGCGCCAGGCGGAGACGAGCGGGCAAAATCCGGACGATGTCCGCATCCAATTGATGGTCGCCCGCGCCGGCGAAGAGACCGTACCGACGGCCATGAACCTCGCGGAAATCGAAACCCAGACGGAATCGCTGCACTCCTTCGCGCCCGATTGTTCCATCTGCCCCGTCAGCCCGAACGGCCGGCTCGCGGGGTGCATCGGCGGACTGCCCTATCCGATTCCGATCAGCGCCGAGCAGTGGTTGCTCGACCGCCTCGCGCCGGCCGATTCTGCCGGGGGCTTCTTGCTGTTGAACGCGATCCGCGATTTCCGGTACGACGGCGCCATCACCCGCACCTTCCGCGCGAAGAAACTGTTCGAATCGTCCGTCGCTTTGGTCAAGCCGCTGCCCGCGAACGAATTCGACGCAGCGGAGATTTCGACCGACGCGCTCTTCCACGCCATCCTCGGCGTCGGGCCGGTACTGGCCCCGTGGCACATGGCGATGGTTCTCGTTTGGTTCCAAGCCCTCGCGCTGGACGGCGCCCCGATCGGCAATGTCGAAGCGTTCGATGCGCTCGTGAACCTGCCGGTGGATGCGCGGGCCGAGCGCGCCGCCGCGACGCTCGGGCCGCCGAGTGACGATGCGGGTGTATTGGCGATTCAACGATTGTTCTTGGCAATGCACTCAGCTTGGTGCCGCGATGCATCGATCCGATTAGACGGGTGACGGAGCTTCACAGAATCCCCGGCGAAGCGACTATGATCCACTTCTGGCTATTGCGGCACAATCCCTTCGCCTCAGGTCCCGCTCGAATTCAAACTCCAAGAATCGTTGGTACACCCGCCAATAGCCCAGCCGAAAGAATTTTTATGCGGAGCTCATTCGCCGCGCCCCAGCAGCTTTCGCCGGGGGTGCGGTGGTTTTCTCCGTAATCATTTCGGGTGTTGTGCGGCCCACAACTTCACCGCATCCGCATGGGCGGCCACATCGTGCACCCGGATAATTTGCGCCGCGCCATGAGCCAGTGCGAAGCAGGCGACCGCGAGCGAGCCGGCCGCTCGCTCCGGTCGCGGTTTGCCGGTGATCTGCCCGAGGAAGCCTTTACGCGAGACACCGAGACAGACGGGCAAGCCGAACGACTGCAATCGGGGTAGTTCCCGCAACTGCTGCAAGGTGTGCTCTAAGGTCTTGCCGAAGCCGATGCCCGGATCGAGTGCGATCGCACCGCGTGCGATGCCGGCTTCGGTCAGCGCGCGGATTCGTTCCGCGAAGTATTCCATCACATCATGCACGACATCGCCGTAGGTCGGGTTGGACTGCATCGTGCGCGGATCGCCCCGCATGTGCATTACGACGACCCCGGCCCCGCTGCGGGCCGCGATGACCACCATGGCGGGATCGCGCAGCCCGGCGACATCGTTGATGATGCTGGCCCCGACATCGAGGCAGGCCCGCGCGACGTCGGCTTTGCTCGTGTCCACGGAAATGGGGCACGCCGTCCGTTTCGCCAATCGCTCGACCACGGGGAGCACCCGGCGGAGTTCTTCGTCCGGCGACACGGCCTCCGCACCGGGCCGGGTCGATTCGCCGCCGATGTCGAGGATATCGGCCCCCTCGGCCACCATTCGCAAGGCATGGTCAACGGCGGAGCCGGGATCGGCGAATTGGCCGCCGTCGGAGAAACTATCGGGCGTGACGTTGACGATGCCCATGACCAGCGGGCGCGGGATGTGCCAAGCGAAAGGGGGCATGGGCGAAGCTCGATCGGGGAAGGCTTGGTGATTGTACCGGAAATCGGGAAATTCTTCCGTCTCGGCTATTGACCGGCGCGTTGCGCCGGTATACGATCCCCCAAGCAAGACCTCACCGAGGGACGAGCCACCATGATCCGCACACTTCGCCGCTGGCTTTCCAACAACACACACACACACACACACACACACACACACACACCGCAAATTCGTCGCCGGAATGACAACCACTTTCGGCCGAATCTGATGCGGTACGAAGATCGCATCGTCCCGGCACAATTTTCCGTCGTCCTCTTTCCCGGTGCCGGGTTCAACGGCGACACCGCCGCCACGATTTCCGGCTCGCTCTCCCTCGACTCATCGCTGCCGAGCGATGGCAACGGCGGCGTCCTCGTCGAAGCGAGTTCCCAACAAGACGCGATTTCGCGGGCCATCGTCGGCACCATCACGGTCACGCTTGCTGGCCAGACGTATTATTATTCGATGGCCCCTGGCAGCGTCGGCGGCAGCCCGTCCGAGCAGAGGCCCTTTTTGTACACCGGCAGCGGAGCGCTGCAATTCGAAGACATGGCCGGCACCGGCACTAGCGACTGGGATTACAACGACCACTATTGGATGCTCAGCGTCAGTCCGGTATCCGGTGGTGGTGGTGGTTTGCCGACGGTGTCCATCGCGGCCGGTGGCAACGCCTTCGAAGGTGGCACCGCCGGGACGTTCACCTTCACGC
>JBBRUN010000489.1:0-4367 GCA_038247765.1 Gemmatales bacterium
CAAACTTGGAACTCGCTGCGCTCGGGATATCGGTTCCACTCGCCGAGATCTACCGGGACATCGAATTCCCCGTCCCGGAGGAGACGCCATGAGCGCCGTCGCGAAGAAGCGGTTGAGCACCGACGAATACTTGGCCATCGAAAACGCCGCTGCGTTCAAAAGCGAGTTCTACGATGGCGAAATGTTCGCAATGGCGGGGGCGTCGACGAGGCACTGCTTAATCGCGACGAATTTGTCCGGGGAGCTATATTCCCGCTTCAAGGGCGGTCGATGCAAGGTACTCGTTGCCGATCAACGTGTCAAAGTCGTACGGATCGGCTTGTACACTTACCCCGATGTCGTGATCGTGTGCGGGCCTATCGAGTACGCAGGCGATGATCCCCTTTCGATTGTCAACCCGACAGCGATCGTCGAGGTGCTCTCACCAGAAACCAAAAATTACGACAGAGGAGCCAAGTTCCGCAATTATCAAAAGATCCCGAGCCTTGTGGAGTACGTCCTCATGGCTCAGGATGAAGCGGTGGTTGAACGATTCATCCGCCAATCGGACGGCTCGTGGGGACTCGTGTCGTTCGTCGGTCTCGATGCCGAACTCGCATTCACCTCGGTTCCCGTCCGGATCCCGCTCGTGGAAATCTACGCCGGCGTGGCGTTTGAATAAGCTAGTTGGATCATTCCCGCCGAAAGGGTACCAAGGTGTCAGCAGACCGCATCACCGATTACCTCGCCCAGTTTTCGCAGGCCCGCAGTCAGATGACCGAACAGCTGGGCCGGGTCGTCATCGGCCAAGCCTCGGTCGTCGAGCAAATCCTCGCGGCCGTCTTCACCCGGGGCCACTGCCTGCTCGTCGGAGTGCCGGGGTTGGCGAAGACCCTCATCGTCAGCAGCATCGCGCAGATTCTGGACGTCGGCTTCAAACGCATTCAGTTCACGCCCGACCTCATGCCTTCGGACATTACGGGCACGATGGTGCTCGACGAAAACGACCAAGGGAAGCGCGAGTTCCGCTTCGTGCGCGGGCCGATTTTTTCGAACATCGTCCTCGCCGACGAAATCAACCGCACGCCGCCGAAGACCCAAGCGGCGCTCCTGCAAGCGATGCAAGAGCGCGAAGTGACCGTCGGCCAAGATACCCACAAACTCCCGGAGCCGTTCTTCGTCATCGCGACCCAGAACCCCATCGAACAGGAAGGCACGTACCCGCTGCCCGAGGCGCAACTCGACCGCTTCATGTTCAACATCTACGTCGATTATCCGTCGCTCGACGAAGAAAAGCGGATCATCGGGCAGACGGCCAAAGACGAGACGCCCGAGCTCACCAAAGTGCTCACGGGCAAGGCGATCATCAACTTGCAGAAGCTCGTGCGCAGCGTGCCCGTCAGCGATTTCGTGACGGACTACGTCGTGAAGTTGGTCCGCGCGACGAGGCCGAAGGATCCGACGTCCCCGGAGTACGTCCGACGGATGGTCGATGTCGGTGCCGGCGTGCGGGCCGGGCAGTATTTGGTACGAGCGGGCCAGGCTTTCGCCGCGATGGACGGGCGCTTCAGCGTCGCCATCGACGACATCAAGAAAGCGGCCGCGCCGGTGTTGCGACACCGCGTCGCGGCCAACTTTCAAGCGCAGGCCGAGGGCAAAACCAGCGACGACATCGTCGCCGATTTGCTGAAGAGCGTCGGCGAAACCGAACCCGCGAAGTACGTCGCCACCGGCGGCGCGGTGAAGAAACGCTTGTAGGAGGCACGATCCATGACTCGGAGTTTTCAACCGTTCTTCGATCCGACCGTACCCCGCCGGGAGTTCCTGCGGGCCGGGTCGCTGAGCCTCTTCGGGTTGGGTCTACCGCAATGGATCCAGTCGAACGCAGCGCCGCTACCGCAAGCGGCCCGGAAGCCGGCCAAAGCGTGCATCGTGCTGTTCATGTGGGGCGGCCCCGCCCAGCAAGACACTTGGGATATGAAGCCCGACTCGCCCGCGGCCTACCGGGGCGACTTCAAGCCGATTCCGACCGCAGTGCCCGGTCTGCAGATCTGCGAACACCTGCCGCTCTTGGCGAAACGGGCCGACAAACTCTGCTTGATCCGGTCGATGACCCACGGGGACGTGAACCACACGACCGCCACCCACCACCTCCTCACGGGTAAGCCCGCGCCCGCCGGGCCGATATCCGACGATTGGCCGAACTACGGTGCGGTCGTGTCCAAACTCGGCCGTGGGAAAGAGCCGTTGCCTCCTTACGTTTCGATGATGCCGGTGGTGCCCGACGGGGCACCGCGCTTCGTTGAGGAAAGCCATGGCCAGGGTGCGGGTTTGCTCGGTCCGTTGTACAACCCCATGCGAATCGACGCCGATGCGTCCAAGCCGGACTACCGAGTCGGCGAGCTGGCGTTGAACGCCGACCTCGATACGGTTCGGCTCGAAGGCCGGCAGGGGCTTCTCCGATCCCTCGATCGGCAGGTCGGGCGAATGGGCCTCAACCCGCAGTTGGAAGCGGCCGGGGCGAACCACCGGCGTGCCTTCGACCTGCTGGCGAACCCGGCGGCGAAAGCGGCGTTCGACCTTTCGAAGGAGCCGCCGAAGGTGAGGGAGCGCTACGGCATGAACCGGCACGGCCAGTCGGTCTTGCAAGCCCGGCGACTAGTCGAGGCGGGTGTTCCGCTCGTCACGGTGTTCTGGCCGAACGATGGCATCACGAACGTGAGCGTCTATTGGGACACCCACGCCCGGAACTTCATCGATCTGAAGTCCCGCCTTTGCCCGGTTGCCGACCAAGCCTTCGCGGCCTTGCTCGACGATCTGTCGGATCGCGGAATGCTCGACGAAACGCTTGTGGTCTGGACCGGCGAGATGGGTCGCACCCCGAAGGTGGGCCAAACTGTGGTGGGTGGGGCCGGCGCGACCGCCGACGGCCGCGATCACTGGGGCAAGGCGTTCACAACCGTGCTGGCCGGCGGCGGAGTCCGAGGCGGTGCGGTGTACGGTGCCACCGACAAATACGCGGCCGAGCCGTCGCTCAACCCAACCTCGCCCGCAGATCTGGCGGCGACGGTGTACCACACCCTTGGCGTCGATCCGAAGATGGACATCCACGACCGCCTCGGTCGCCCGATGACCCTTTGCGATGGGCAGATTCTCCGGGCGGTCTTGAAGTAAAGTCGACCGGACACCGGCGCGGGAAACCAGCGTTTCGAACCACCGCCGGAGCGTAAGGAGTCAAGCCGTATGTGGATCATCGACGTCCGCCACGACTCCGCCATCCCCCTCGAGTTCACCGGCATCACGCCGGATCGACTCGAAACGCTGAGCTCGGCCGAAGTGGCGCATTTGCCCATCTTGTTCGGGAAGAATCGCGTTGAATTGGGCGAATTCGCCAAAATCTCGCGCCACACCGCCGAAGCGATCACTGTGTTCCGCGGAGATACCGGCCGAGTAAAACATGTCGGCGCGGGCATGACGCGCGGAACCTTGACGATCGAAGGCGACGTCGGGCGGCACGCGGGGGCCGGGATGACCGGCGGATGTCTCAGAATCGCCGGCGACGCCGGAGATTGGCTCGGGGCCGAGATGCGGGACGGGGAAATCGCCGTGGCGGGCAAGGCCGGCCACAACGTCGGCTCTGCCTATCGCGGTTCGCGGCACGGGATGCGCGGCGGAACGATCGAAATCGAAGGCGGAGCCGGCGACGAACTCGGCCTGTTGATGCGGCGGGGTTCCATCGCCGTCGGCGGAACTATCGGCGATTTCGCGGGCGCAGCGATGATCGCCGGCACCATCATCGGTCGGTCGGGATTCGGCCCCCGCGCCGGCGCCGGAATGAAGCGGGGCACGCTGATATCCGGCGCGCCGATCGATCCGATCGCACCGGGGTTTCGCTACTCTTGCGAGTACGCCCCGGCTTATCTCGATTTGATCCCACGACGCGGTTGGAACTGGCCCGCATCGAAGTCCGTGCAGTGCTACCGCGGCGATGTCCTCACCGGCGGGCGCGGGGAGTTGCTGGTGATAGCGCCGGCATGAATCACTTCCGCGGCGTCAGCGATTCGATCCAAGTCTTCTGTAGAATCAGTGGCGATCCCGGCTTCAATCCGAGCGCTTGAATCATTCCGGCGGGGCGGACGCCGGCCGTCAATACGCTCGCCGCGAGACCGCCCGCATAGCCGGTGCCGACCGCCGTGCCCGAGAGGCCGAAGCCTTCGCCGGGGGTCAGCAAGTCGGGTTTGCTGCTGATCGCCACGCCGGGGCCAGTGCCCGTCACCGAAATCGCTTGGTCGGCCGAGGATTGGCCGATGGTGTACGCGGCTTTGGCGTCGCCGGGGACGCCGACGCCGCCGCCTTCCGGAGCGTAGGTGTCGAATCGCACGGTGCCC
>JBBRUN010000490.1:0-4363 GCA_038247765.1 Gemmatales bacterium
GAAGAAGCGTCGCTTCGGTACCGCCGGGCACGGGGACGGAATCGGCCCGGAAGGCCTCGGTTTTTCCGAAGTGCATATCGGCGACGACCAACACCCGCTTGGCCGGCCAGTACAGGCTCCGATCCGGCCGGATCCGGATCCGTTCTCCGCGAATGTCGAACTCTTCCATCAGGTTCCCACCGGCCCGGCTTTGCGTTCGAGTTCGGCGACGATCCGCCGGATGCGGTCGGCCAGCTTTTCGGACGATAGCGATTCGCGCAGCCGATCCACGAGGAGTGGGAACGCCAGCGGAGTCGGTTTCGGGGGCGCGACCAGCACGATCTTACTCTCGGCGATCCGATTCAACACGCGCAGTAAACGGCTCCCTTCGAATTGCCGCTCGAGGACTTCCCGCCGCGCTTGATGCAGCAGTAGGTTCTCGGGATCGTACTCGCGGAAGACTTCGTAGAACAGGCCGCTCGACGCCTGCAACTGCTTCGCGGATTTGCCGGCGTGGGGCAACCCCGGCGATACCAGCCCCGAGACGCGGGCCACTTCGCGGAATTGCCGCTTGGCCAATTCGGCGGCATTCACCGACGCGAGGACATCGTCCGCCAAGCCGTTCGGCGTTAGCAGTTCGCGCAGCGCTGCGACGTCGAAATCGATCGGGTCGGGCGACGTGAGTTCGAAGCCGTAGTCGTTCGCGGCGAGACTGAACGACTGCGGTCGCCGCGTCGACAACCGGTACGCCACCAGCGCGGCCAGGCCCTCGTGGACGAGCCGGCCTTCGAACGGGTAGACGAAGGCGTGGTGGCCGTCGCGCGTGCTGATCCGCTCCACCAAGAGTTCGTCCGCGCCGGGTATGAGCGACCAGTGCGATTGAAGCTCGAGGATGGGGCGGATGGCGATCATCTCGGGATCCGCAAAGATTCCGCGGCGGGCTTCGTCGAACTTCGCGCGGATGGCGTGCGCGAGCTCGCCCGAGAGTGGCAGCCGTCCACCGGACCAGCGCGGTACCGTGTTGGCGGCCCGCGTCGATCGCTTCACGCGTACGGTCATTTCGAAGAGTCGCACGAATTCGAGCGTGCGGCCCGCAAAACTGAAGCGATCGCCCGCCTTCAATTTCGCGGCGAACGATTCTTCGACCGTGCCGAGCCGTTGGCCGCCCATGTAGCGCACTTCGAGGCTGGCATCGCCGGCGATGGTGCCGATGCCCATGCGGTGCCGGCGGGCCACCTTCGCGTCGGGCACGGTGTAGACGCCGTCTTCGACGACCACGCGGCGATAGTCGGGATAGGCCCGCAGCGCGGCGCCGCCGAGGGTGACGAAGTCGAGCACCCAGTCCCACTCGACTGTGGAGAGGTCGCGGTAAGAATGGGTCGTGCGGACTTCGGCGAGCAGTTCTGCGGCGCGAAAGCCGCCGCCCAGCGCCGAGCTGACGGCATGTTGAGCGATCAAATCGAGCGGCTTGAGGATCGGTTCGCGCGCTTCGACGGCGCCGGCTTTCGCCGCCGCGCGCGCCGCCGCGACTTCGATCAATTCGAGGACGTTCGTCGGCGCGCAGGTCACGCGGCTGACGACGCCGGGTTGGTGCCCACTGCGGCCGGCGCGCTGGAGGAGCCGCGCGACCCCTTTCGGGCTGCCGATCTGCACGACCTGATCGACCGGTGCGAAATCGACGCCGAGGTCGAGGCTCGACGTGCAGACGACGCAGCGCAGCGTGCCCGCCCGGAGTTGATCTTCGACCCAATCGCGCGCTTGGCGGTCGAGCGACCCGTGGTGCAGCGCCATGATGCCGGCCCACTCGGGCCGCGCGCCGAGGATGGCCTGATACCAGATTTCGGTCTGCGAGCGCGTGTTGGTGAAGACGAGCGCCGAGCGCCCGCGTTCGATCGTCTCGATGACCTGCGGCAGCAGACTGAGGCCGAGGTGGCCGGCCCAAGGGAAGCGTTCGATCCGCTCCGGTATGACACTCTCGATTTCGACCGACTTCGGAATCTTCCCCCGGATGATGCGACCGGTTCGCCCTGCCCCTACCAGCGATGCGAGCGCTTCGTCCAAGTTGCCCAAGGTCGCGGAGAGCCCCCAGGTGCGGAGTTCGGGGTTGAACGACCGGAGCCGGGCGAGGGCCAGTTCGGCGAGGACGCCCCGCTTGGAACCGAGGAGTTCGTGCCATTCATCGACGACGACGCCGCGCAACCCGGCGAACTTTTCCCGCGCATCCGCCTGCGTCAGAAACAGCGACAGGCTTTCGGGCGTGGTCACGAGCACCGTCGGCAGCCGCTTCTTCTGCCGGGCGCGCACGGTCGAGCTGGTATCGCCGGTCCGAGTCCCGACGTCCCAATTCAACCCCAGCGGGGCGAGCGGGGCTTCCAGTGACAACGCCGTGTCACCGGAGAGCGCCCGCAGCGGGGTGATCCAGAGCAAGCGCAGCGGAGGAGGGTACGCGGACGCGGTTTCGCGGAGGCCTTCGAGCACGGGGCCGAGGAACGCGGCGTACGTTTTGCCCGTTCCGGTCGAGGCGTGGATCAGTCCGCTGTCGCCGGCGCGGTAGGCGGCCCACGCTTCCCGCTGAAACGGAAACGGTTTCCATTCGCGCCGGGCGAACCACTCGTTCGGCGTGATGCGTTCCACCGGTAGGATGACAGTTCGGGTGCGCGCTTTGGTCACGGCGAGGCCACCGCCAAGAGCGCCTTCACGCGCTCGAGTGTGTCGGCATCCCCCGGCCGCTTGTCGGTGCGCCAACGCAGCATGCGCGGGAAGCGCACCGCGATCCCCGATTTGTGCCGGGTCGAAAGATTGATCCCCTCGAAGCCGAGTTCGAATACGAGCTCGGCTTTCACCGTGCGGACGGGGCCGAACTTTTCGACCGTGTTGCGCCGCACGAAGGCGTCGACCTCGCGGATCTCGGCGTCGGTGAGTCCGCTGTACGCCTTGGCGAACGAGACGAGCCGCTCGCCGTCCCAGACGCCGAAGGTGTAATCGGTGAAGAGGCCGCTGCGTTTGCCGTGCCCCTGCTGGGCGTAGATCAGCACGGCGTCCACGGTGAACGGTTCGATCTTCCACTTCCACCAATCGCCGCGGACGCGGCCGACGCGGTACGGCGCGGCCCGCCGCTTCAGCATCATTCCTTCGACGCGGCGACCCCGGCTATGCTTCCGCAGTTCCGCCAAGCCTTCCCAACTCGGGAATGCGATGCGTTCGGACAGCACCAGCGCGGGGTCATCGATCGCTGTCGCCAGCGATTCGAGAAGGTCGCGGCGCTCGGACAGTGGCCGTTCTCGGAGATCGCGCCCGGCCCATTCGAGGAGGTCGTAGGCCATCAGCACGACGGGCACATCGGCGAGTAGCTTTTTGCCGACGACCTTGCGGCCGATGCGCTTCTGCAAATCGGCGAAGGGCAAAACGGTACCCGCTTTCCACGGGAGGATTTCGCCGTCGAGCACCGTGCCATCCGGGATCTTTTCGGCGAGGGATTTCAATTCGGGGTAGCGATCCGTGACGAGTTCTTCGCCGCGCGACCAGACGAACGATTGCCCGCCGCGCCGAACCAATTGCGAGCGGATGCCATCCCATTTCCACTCGGCTTGCCAATCGACGGGCGAACCCAGATCGGCGGGTGTCCCCTCCAATGGATGGGCCAAGAAGAAGGGGTACGGCCGGCTCAGCGCGGTGTCCCCGGCATCGGCGCCGACGAGGTTCTCGTAGAAGTCGGCCGTCGGTTCCCAAGTCCCCATCAAGCGATGGGCGACCGCATCGCTTTTGAGTCCGGCCACTTGGGCGATGGCGCGGGTCACGAGCAACTGCGACACGCCGACGCGGAATTCGCCCGTGATGAGTTTGTTCCACACGAAGCGCTGCCGGGTGTCGAGCTCGGCCCACGCCGCGAGGATCGCCGCCCGTTGATCCGCTTCGGATAATTCGCGCAGCGGGAGCAACCGCGTCTCGACCCACATCGCTAATGAACCGTCGGCCGTCCGCTCGGCCGGAGGTAGCAACAGCGCGATCGTTTCGGCCACGTCGCCGACGCTGTGGTAGCACTCGTCGAAGAGCCACTCGCTGATGCCGGCGCTCTCGCGCGCCCACAATCGCAATCGCTTCGATGGAACCGCCCGGCGGGGTTTGCGACCGCTCAGGAAGTAGACCACCCAAGCCGCGTCCGCGGACGGTGCCGTCGTAAAGTAGCGCACGAGCGCCGCGACCTTCTCGCCGGTGCGGGTCGTTTCGTCGAGTTGGGCGAAGAGATCGGCGAACGCTTTCACGCCGTTACGGCCTCGGGGGTTTGGGGCTCTTCTTCGTCGCCGAAGCGCGTCGCGATCACGTCGGCGTCGGTGCCGTTATCGCGCAAGTACCGCGCGAATACCGACGCGAAACCGTGCGTGGC
>JBBRUN010000491.1:0-4358 GCA_038247765.1 Gemmatales bacterium
AGCGGCGCGTACGTCCGCATCGCGCCGAGGGCGGAGCGGTTGCTCTCCTTGCCGCTGGCGCCGACGAGTGGCACCGGGAACCCCGCGTTCCAAATCCGATAGATCCATGGCAGAAATGGCTGCGAACGCGGGGCCGCATCGAATTCGATGGCATCGACTTTACCGAGGATCAGCGCGGCGAGCGCTTCGCCACCGAGCAACCCGGCATCCGGTCGGAAGGCATCGACCCACACGACAAGACCGTTCTTGCGGTGGCACTGGTCGGCCCAATCGCACAGGCTCCAATCGTCCGGGCCATTCGTACCGCCGAAGGCCAGCGGATGCACGATGCGATGGCAATTCAACAGCGCGAGTGCGCCGAGCATCGGGTGCGTGTTCAGCGTGTTGACGATGACCTCGCAACCGTGCGCCGCGAGCGCCGGCACTTGGCCGCTGAACTCCGCGATGTTGCCGAAGACGGGGTACGTGTTGCCATCGCGGGCCAATACGGACGACGCCCGGGCCAGCACATTTACGGCGTCGAGACCCTCGGCTGCACCGTCGAGTGCCGCCGCATGGGGCGAAAGGAAATGCACCCGCGAGTCGATTCGCTGCCAGCCGTCCCAGCTCGAATCGGTCCAGCGATTCAAATCGAATCGCAGCGCCATCTGCCCCGATTTCAACGTCACCTCGCGGTCGAGGAGATCGTACTCCGGGCCGTGGCTGGCGCGGATACGCAATGGCACGCTATCGGGCAACGGGACTTCGCAACCGCCGTCGATGGTCGTGAAGTTCTCGCCGCCGAGGCGGACGTGCCCGCCGAGTTCTTCGCCGCGACCGCACGGGAAGATCGGCAACCGGCCCAGCGGCACGAACGTCCCGCCCGTCGGCCCCGTGATGCGCAAACGCACGGGGAGGGGCTTCTTCGTGGCGGCGTCGGTGAAGCGCAGATGGACGTTGAGCATCAGCCTTCGGTCGCTCCGCAGTCGGCGAGGATGGTGCGGAAGGCCTGCACCGCGTAGGGGAATAGATCCGGCCCGGTGACGCCGCCGGTCGGCCCGCCACCGCGGAGGTGCGGCTCCATCACGGCGAAACCCCGGTAGCCGCGCTGCACGGCGTCGCGGATGCTGTACGCCACTTGCCCATCGCCGGTACCGGGGATGACGCCGTGCCCGTGGCCTTCGTCGCCGCGCGGTTTCTTCCAATCTTTGATGTGGAAGTGCGACGTGAATTCTTTCGTGCGGTTCCAACCGTCGACGGGGTCGTACCCGCAGAAGACCCAGTTCGCGGCGTCGTAAGCCGCCCGCAGCGCCGGCGACTTCACTGACAGGAAGATGTCGGCGACGCGCTCCGGGCTATCGCCGTAGATGCGGTGCTCGTTCTCGTGGAAGAGCGTGACGCCGGCCTTCTCGGCGAGTTCGGCCATCGCCCGCATCCGTCGCAGCACTTCGTCGCGGTGGGGGGCCCAATCGCCGTTCCACCCGTCCGGCGGATAGTAACTGAAGATGCGGATGTTCGGCGTGCCGAACATGCCCGCGACATCGATGGCCCGCTTCAGCAGATCGAGGTGCGGCTCGAACGGGGCGTCGATCGCGATCTTGCCCACGGGCGAGCCGACGGCCGAGAGGCCGAGGCCGGCGCCGTCGAGCATCGCCTGGAATTCGCGCAGCCGCGCATCGCTGAGCTTGAGGACGTTGGTTTTGTCGATGGAGCGGAATTCGATGAAGCGCACCCGGCAGGCCGTCAGCACGGCGATCTGCTCGGCCGGATCGGGGGAAATCTCATCGGCGAACGCGGAGAGCGTGAACATGGTGGATCCCTCATGTGCTACGGGAAAGCCCTCGACTAGCCCCGGACTTCCCGTCGGCGGCGGCGAGGACAATGCGAGAGCGGAGCCGCTGCGAAGTCTTGGGGCGGCGCACCCAAGTTTCGAGTTTTTGGCGTGTGTCGTTGGCGAGTGTGGGGGCGAGCAAATTGGGCATGGCGGACTCCTTTCGGAGAACGGCAATGCCCATCGCCAAGGAGCTTAAGGGGAATTAAACGGATTTGCAACTCAGGACACTCAGACCGAGTGAAACGCCGATAATAAGACGGATCGGTTGCTAAAGAAGTTGTGGGCGATCGCGTCCGTCGTGTCGGCATCCCCAAATGAAAGCAGGTGACGAAGCCCATCGCTATCGAAGGCATCGTCACCGAACATCGACTCAGGACGCCTTCGCGACTTTCGCCATGCTCGTCATCGAGCGGCGACGGACTTCGCGGACGATCTCGTCGATCTGGAACGCCTGCAGCCGGTGGGGTTCTTTTTCGAGCTTCTGACGCCATTCTTTCAAGACGCGCTGCTTGCCCGGTTCGTTCGGGGCGAGCGTGAACGCTTCGAGGGCCTGTTGAATGGTCGGTTCCCAAATTTGCAGATTCATCGCGCGATCCTCGCTGGTTGTCGCCGTCGCCGGCAGGGCTGTGCTGATCTTTTCGACCGGCCCGGCCCGATTCCGCGCACCATTCGGACGACTCCGGGCATTTGGAGAACGCGCCAGCCCTTCTAACCGCTACTTCGCGGGTTTGAAGCCCGTCGGCGGCACGATCACCTCGAAATCGGACCCTTTCACCTTCCGCAGTTCGTCGTGCAGAACCGGGATGCGCGGATCGGGCGCGCACGACACCGCCCAGTCGATGCCGTTGTCCGCCACGAGCATCCCGTATTTTTTCAGGGCTTCGAGGATCGCCTTCACCTCCGGCGTGAACTTCGACGTGTCGAAATCTTTCCGCAGCCGGAGGCGTTCGCCCATGCGGGGTAGGTTTTCATCTGTCTTCGAACTGGCAAAGTGCGTCGCCGGGTAGACGTAAGCCCGGCGGGTTTTAACGACCGTGAGGCGCAGGGCGTGTTCGATCTCGCCGCGCTTCAGTTCGTCATACCGGATCACCGACGGGAAAATCGGCAGCCCGGCCGCATCGGCGGAAGTCCAACCGTCGGGCCGGAGTTTGTTCGATTTCAGATCGAAGATCGCCGCGTTGGAACACTGCCAGCCCGTGTCGGTCTTCTTCATCTGGTAGAACTCGTAGAGCATCCGATTCACCGGATCGACCACGATGGCGTGGCGGTCGCCGTCTTCTTTTTTCTTGTCGCGCTGCACATCGTCGAGCGTCAGCGATTTCAACTTTGCATCGCGCAGGTAGTGCGCCGGCCAACCTTCGATGGGGATATTCTCCGGCACGGGGAACGGGCCTTTGTCCGATTCGTCCGGGTAGGTCACGGCTTTCACGCCGATCAGTTTCTGTCCAGGCGGCACCAAGACGAAAGCCATGTCCGGGTTGTAACGCAGCGGCTTGGCCGCGCCGATACTCGCGACGATGTCTTTCGATTTCGGGTGGACGGGCCAATCGCGGACGACGAGGTTCCACGGGTTATCGGCCGGGAAGATTTCGAGCGCCGCGAGGATCGCATCGGCTTCCGGTGTGTCGAACGACACTGGCTTGTCGAACTTCGGCATCTTCGCTTTTTGGATGCGCTCGAGCCGGGCCGGGTCGCCGGCGACGACGGGCTTGGGCGTATCCGCGACGAGCGCGGCGAGGAGAATTAGGGCGGCGCTGGTCATGGGCGGCTCGCATCGGTGGAGAAGTACCCATAGTTTGTTACAGGGCGAAGGCGGTGTCTATCATGATCCTGTGAATCCACCCCCGCCACCCGCGAACCTCGCCGAGCGCTACCGGTCAGTACGCGCGCAGACGCTCCGGCTATGCGAACCGTTGGCGACCGAAGATTTCCAACTGCAATCGATGCCGGAGTGCAGTCCGCCGAAGTGGCACCTCGCCCACACGACCTGGTTCTTCGAGACGTTCGTGCTCGCGGAAGCGGAATCGGATTTCCGCCCGTACCATCCGCAGTTCGGGTTCTTGTTCAACTCGTATTACGTCGGCGTCGGCGAGCGCTGGCCCCGCGGGTCACGTGGGTTGCTGTCGCGGCCCACCGTCGCCGAGGTGATGGCCTACCGCCAGTCGATCGACAACCGAATGTCAGAGTTGTTGAGCCGGGGCGATCCGAAACTCGCGACTCTCGTCGAACTCGGCTTGAACCACGAGCAGCAGCACCAAGAACTCCTGCTCACCGATTTGAAGCACGCCTTCTGGTTGAATCCCCTCCGGCCCGCGTACGCTGCGTCGCGGCCGAATTCCTCGAACACGACCCCGCCATTGGTCTGGCGCGACTTCCCCGCCGGCGTGCGGCATCTCGGCCACGACAGCACCGGTTTTGCATTCGATAACGAACTGCCGCGCCACCGGGTCTTTCTCGAGCCGTTTCAAATTGCATCTCGGTTGGTCACGGCCGGGGAGTTCCTCGCGTTCATCGACGACGGCGGCTACCGCCGGCCAGAGTTGTG
>JBBRUN010000492.1:0-4340 GCA_038247765.1 Gemmatales bacterium
GTTCTTGCAGCGGAGCATGACGGATTGACTTCTCTACGATGACTTCTCAACGTTGGCTGTCGAGCTCCCCGTAGGTTGGGCCGGGATCGTCGGGCCGCAGTATAATGATCGGATCAACCTACATCGAAGGAGCCGCCTTGTCACTCAACATCCCGGTCATTCTGGGCAGCGTCCGCCGCGACCGGATCGGACTGCGGGTCGCCCGCTACGCGACCGCCCTCTTGGACAGTCGTGGCCACCGAGTCACGCTGGTCGATCCGGTCGAATATCCGCTGCCCCTGCTGGATAGGATGTACAAGGAGTACCCGCAGGGGCAGGCCCCAGACGTGCTTGAGCGGCTGGCCGAGATCATTCGCGCGGCGGACGCCTACGTGATCGTGTCGGCGGAGTACAACCACTCCATCCCCCCCGCCCTGGCGAACCTCCTGGATCACTTCCTGGAAGAGTACTTCTTCAAGCCGTCCGCGATCGTCTGCTACTCGGCCGGGGCGTTCGGCGGGGTGCGGGCGGCGATGCAACTGCGGGCCATGCTGGCCGAGATGGGGATGTCGAGTATTCCATCGCTGCTACCGCTGCCCAAGGCCCACGAACTCTTCGACGAGGACGGCCGCCCGACCGGCGACCACCCCGGTTCCGGCGCGACCCGCTTCGTCGCCGAGCTGGAGTGGTACGGAGAAGCTCTCCGGGCGGCCCGCCGGCAGGGAACGCCGTCCTGAGCAGATGACCCTGGGCCGGCGTCGATCTGTTGTCGGTCTTGGTAAAGAGCATTCGGGAGAGCGCGGCGAGATCCTCGCCGATGGCCTCCATCATGTCCTTGTGCAACGCGTCGGCGTCGGCCCGCTGTTCGGGTGTGAACGATTCGGGGGAGGGGCGACGGGTGGAATGCGACTGGGTGGGCATCGCGGCATCCTGCCGGAGGTGTGGAATTTGAACCGACGTTCATCCTACCATCCCACCTCCCCAAAAATCCACCAACTCCCGTGACGCTCGCCCTTGGCACACTGTCACACACCTGCCGCAGAATTCCGTTGCATTTCCCGATGGCCCACGCTATTGCCCGTCATTCGGACGATTCCGCAAAAATTTTACTCGACCGCCCACCGGCGGAGGCGAGGCCATGCCTGCATTCGGTATCCGCATTCCCCGTTTCGCCCTCGGGCTTCTCGCCGCGTTCGCGTTGGTCTGGCCGGGGTTCGCGCAGATGGAACCCGTTCCACGGCCGCCCGCTCCTATGCCGGTGCCGATGCTGCCCGATCTGCCGAAGGTTCCCGTCGCGGAAAGCCCGATTGTTCCATTGAATACGCCGAACACCGAGATTCTCGTCGGCGCCGGACTGCCGCCGTTGCCCGGCAGCGTGGCCGACGATTACGCCCGTGAACTCAGCGACCGCGAGAAATTCCGCACCATCACATGGCGGGGCGATACCTTTACGCTGTTTCCGAATACGCTCCTGTGGGCACCGGCCATGGCGGTTCACCGGGATCCGCGATTGCAGTTCCTCGCGTTGAGCCAGAGCAGCGGAGGGAACAACAACCTCGATACGAGCATCGGTACCACGATGGGCTTGATCCGGGCCGGCATCGCCGGGGCCGATCTCGATTACCAACTCGATCTGTTCGGGGTAGTTCACACCCGGCTCGGATCCACCGATCTGATGGCCGCCGATTACCGTTTCGGCATACCGATCACGTGGCGCCGCGGTTGGTGGCAAGGAACCATTGCCTACGAACACACCAGTTCGCACTTGGGCGATAAGTTCATCTTGCGTACCCAGAAACAAATCCTCTTCTACGCCAAAGATGAAATCGTGGCCGGGCTGGGTCGTATCATTGAAGACCAGTTCCGGGTTTACGCCCACATCGCGTACGCTTACAGCCAGCAATTGCCCGATCCGCGGAGCGTTGCGACGAACGTATTCAATTTGGAAAACACCAGCCAGAACCGGAGCCGGGCCGATATTGGTTTCGAGTGGTACAACCGCTGTGCCACCGGCTTCGGGGGTACGCCGTTCGTGGCGGCGAACCTCGAAGTCCGCGGCGATCAGAATTACGAACCCAATTTCCGCGCTCAAGCGGGTTGGTTGTTCCGCAACCCGAGCATGCGCTTGGGCAACGCCCGCTTCTTCTTGGAATACTACAACGGCAACTTGCCATACGGGCAGTTCTATCTCCAGAAAGAAACCTATCTCGCCGCCGGTTTCGGCTTCGACTACTGAGCCATCTTGGGATCAGCACCGAATGGTATGAACTTAGCCGCAAGTCTCGATCCCACAATGGGCTAAACAAATCCGTGGCCACCTGTCAGGATGGGGGTGCGAACCAACCAACTCACAGGGGCCACGGATGGCTACTACTATCGCCGAGGTCGTCCGGCAATTCAAGGCGGATGTCGGCCAAGCACTCTCAGCCGACACGATTCGCGGTGCGTGCAAACACATCGAACACTCTTGGCGGGAGCGGGAACTCGACCCCGTCACCACCGTCCACCTCTTCATGACGCAAATCCTCCACGGCAACATTTCGTGTTGCGGATTGCGGCGGGTGTCCGATCTCTCCGCCTCGCCCGAGGCGTATTGCAAGGCGCGGAAGCGTTTGCCCTTGGCGTTGTTCCAGAATCTGTTGCAGGGCGTGGCCGACGCCGCGCAAGCCGAGACGCGTGAGACCGGGCTTTGGCGTGGGCACCGCACCTGGACCATGGACGGCACGAACTTCTCCATGCCCGACACGCCGGCCTTGCAGAGTCACTTCGGGCAGCCCTCGGCCCAGGCGGCGGGTTGCGGTTTTCCGCAAGCCCACGTGATGGCCCTGTTCCACGCGGGCACGGGGTTGCTGATGCGGGTGGCGGCTTCGCCGATGCGGACGCACGACATGTCGCAAGCCGCCGCCACGCACCCGGCGATGGCGGAAGGCGACATCCTCGTCGCGGATCGCGGTTTGGCCTCGTTCGCGCATTTGGCCCTGATTTCCCAGCGGAAAATGCACGCGGTCTTCCGCTGTCACCAGAAGCAGATCGTCGATTTCCGACCCGGCCGCAAGCACACGACGCATGCGGAAGCGACGAAAGGTTTGCCGCGTTCGCGGTGGATCGAACGCCTCGGGACGCAGGATCAACTGGTCGAATATTTTAAGCCCGCCGCCAAGCCGGAGTGGATGGACGCCGCCGCGTACGCCGCCCTACCGGACGGCATCACCGTGCGGGAGATCCGCTTCGCCACGGCGATGCGGGGAAGGCGGACGGAGAAGATCACGGTCGTGACGACGTTGCTCGATCCGGTCGCGTACCCGGCGAAGGACATTGCCGCGTTGTACAAGACGCGTTGGCAGATCGAAGTCGACATCCGGCATTTGAAGACGACGATGGGGATGGAAGTGTTGCATTGCAAGACCGTGGACGGCGTGCTGAAGGAGTTGTGCGTGTATGCGATCGTCTACAACTTGGTGCGTCTGGTGATGGGGGAAGCGGCGCGCCGCCAAAAGGTGCCCGCGGCGCGGATCAGTTTCGTGGACGTGTTGCGTTGGTTGCGGACCGCCGAACCCGGCACGCCGCTGCCCGAGATGGTGGTGAACCCAGACCGCCCCGACCGCTATGAACCCCGTGTCTTGAAACGCCGCCCGAAAGCGTTCAAGCTGATGACGAAACCCCGGGAGATCCTAAAAAAAGCCCTGGGAAATAAGAAACCGGCGGCGTAAGTTCATGCCATTCGTCTCCGATGACCTATTTCAGACTCGCAATGAGTTCTACGGCGGACAAGTCGGTGCTCGCTTGGGATGGAACCGGGAACGCCTCTCATTGCAGTTGACCGGAAAGATCGCACTGGGTGGAACCCGACAAACCACAACCATCGAAGGAACCACGACCCAGACGGAACTCCCCGGCGGATTCGCCCCGACCCCGGGCACATTTAATAGCGGGATCTACGCCCAGGCCAGCAATATCGGCCAGCGATCGACCACTGCTTTCAGCGTGATCCCGTCGTTGGATGTCAAGCTCGGGTATCAGATCACCCCTCGGCTTCGGGGAACAGTCGGGTACGACTTCATGTATTGGTCGAATGTCGTCCGCCCCGGGAATTTGCTGGATCATAATGTGAACCAAACGCAAAGCCCTGTTTTCGGATCCGGCACCTTGGTCGGCCCTGCCGTGCCGGCTCCTCAATCGGCCAACTCGGGGTTTTTGGCGCACGGAGTTTCGTTCGGACTCCAGTTGAGCTACTAAGGGGAAACAGCAGCATTCGCCATCCGAAAGTTGAGTTACGCAACAGGGCTCCCCTTTCACCCGAGAAAGGGGAGCCTTTTTCCAAACCGATCCCGCCACAAGTCTCATCGATTTAACACATTGAA
>JBBRUN010000493.1:0-4329 GCA_038247765.1 Gemmatales bacterium
CCGCCGCCGTGCACTTGCAAAGCGATACCACCGGTGTCGCCCAAGCGTTTCTCGGTGTCGGTGTATTCCATGAATTTGACGCCTTTGATCCACGTCGTCACTTTCGCGGGGTTCCCCTCGATGCGGGCGCGGAGTTCGTTCCATTCGCCGTGCTTCCAGAACTTGGGCCAATCGGCAGCGGTCACCGGGCACGGGAACGCTTTGAACTCGGCCACCTTGATGTCGTTGACATCTTTGGCGAAGTCGAAATTCCGCACGTGCGGTTTGCCGCCGAGCCCTTCGCCGTAGACGCCCATGAGGTTGCCGCCTTGGTGATAGTCGATCATCGCCTGGAAGCACTTGCCCTCTTCGGTGCAGCGGAGGAACAATCCGCTGTCCGGGCCGTCGTCGTTCTTCATCTCGAGTGCGACCTCGAAGTCCCCGTATTTCTTGTCGGTGATCACGATCCCGCCGTTGCCGGGGATGTCTTGGCTGCCCGTGATGGCCCCGTCGAGGATCTCCCATTTGCCGGCGGTTTTGTTCTTACTGGTACCGCTGTGGCCGGTCTTCGTTGATACATGCCAGCCTTTCAAAGTCTTACCGTCGAAGATGGTTTCGAAGCCTTTGTCGTCGAAGGTTTCGGGCTTGGGCAACTCGGCGGAGGACGGCGCCGCGATCAGTCCGAGCGACGCTAGGACTGGCAGCACAGACAATACGATGGAACGGAACATCGGGATTCCCGGGAAGAGGAGAGATTCTTGCAGTATCCGAATCGGGACGGGCGTCGGCTAGCCATCCCTGTGGCGGCGATTTCCCAACTTACCGAGAAGTTGAAAGAATTGGGCTTCAACTGTTGAAGTTGCGACGCGCGCCGGGGATCCACGGCAAGTTGGGAAACTTGCCGCTACAACGAACGCTCACTTCTCGAAGCGCTTCCGGATCTTCTCCGCTTCCGCCGTCTTATTCTGTCCCTTCAGCGCTTCCAGCAAGCTCTCACGGGCTTCGGCGTTGGTCACGTCGATACACATCGCATCCCGGGCATAGGCTTCGGCTTCGGGGAAACGGTTCGCGTCCAAGCCCGCCTTCGCGAGTTTCAAACGGGCGTCGAGGTCGTCCGGGTCGTGGCTAACGACTTCCTTCAATAGCGGCAGCAACTTCTCGTCTTGATTCGTCATCTTGTAGATTCGCACGAGTTGCTCGTTCCAGTCGGCTTCCAGCGGGGCGAGTTTTTTCGCCTTCTCGAACATTGTCGCGGCGTCGCTGAAGTCTTTGTTGCCGAGGTGCAATCGGGCGATGCTGGCGATCAACTTCACGTCGTTCGGGTTCGCCTCCAAGCCCTCTTCGAGGGCGGCTTTGGCCCCTTCGGGGTCTTTGGCCCGGTCCAGCAATTTCGACTTCACGATGCTCGCCAGACCGTGGCCGGGCTTGGCCTCGAGCACTTCGTCGACGAGTTTCTTGGCGTCGGTGGGCTTGTTCCGCCGCAGGTGCTGCTCCGCGAGGCGGGCTTTCAAGTCGTTGTCCTTCGGATTCTCCTTCACCGCGTCGACGAGTTCATCGAAGGTCAGCACCTTCTCCACCGGCCCGGCGGCGGGGGCCGCGCCCTTCAAGATTCCCGCGACGAAGTCCCGGTAGCCCTTCTCGAACTCGGCCTTACCCACGCCGCACGCGGCTTGGATCACCGACGCCGTATCCTTCCCCGCCTTGTATTCGTTGAGCACCTTCGCCACCGCTTCTTCGCCGTGGGTCTTAGTCAGGTAGTCCATGTAAATTTGGCTCTGGCAGTAGGCGAGCGTCCATTCGTCTTGGCTCTTGGGGCGGACGAAGCCGAGTAGGATCGTGTCGAGGTTGAGCAGCGTCTTCGATGCGAAGCGATCGCGCAGAATGGCTGTCCATTGTGGGGAGCGAGCCATGTTTTCGTTCCGCACCGCGAGGCCTTCGGTGACCCAGTGCGGGCATTGATAGTCGGTCTGGGCCAAGTTGAAAATGTGCGTGAGTTCGTGCCGCATGACGCGGCCCCAGTTGAAGGGCTTGCTGAGCCCTTTCGCCTTGGGCGAAGCCATTGCCACGACGCGGCCGGTGCAGGCGCCGATGGTGTGCAGATCGGGCAGGCCGACGGTGCGCCCGCTGAACATCTCGTGGCTGTTGAAGACTTCGATCAAGATCTTCCCTTCAGGTTCGAAGGCGAATTGCTTCTTTAACTCGGCGTGCGTGGTTTCGAGAAACTCGGCGAGGAACTCCGCGAGGATCTTGTCGGTCTGCGGGTCGAACCGGACGAGGTAGTGCGGCGTTTGAATCGTCTCGTACTTCTCGAGGTGTTCGAGCACCTTGCGCGAGTTGGCGACGCGGACGTTGAACGGGTCGGCTTTGAAGGCCGCATCGAGCAACTTCTTCCCTTCGACTTCGTTGCCGAGGCGCAGGTAGAGCATCCCCAAACCGGTGCGCGGGGCGCTGAGGAACGGCCGAAGTTCCGCGGCCTTCTTGTAGTATTCCTCGGCTTGGGTGTAACGTTTGCGCTCGTCGAGGCACGCGGCCAACTCGTGGTAGAAGAGGCCGGGCTTACTGTCGAACGCGCTCACTTCCTTCACGGCGGCGTCGAACTCGGCTTTCTTGTGCTGCATCAGTTGAACCGCGGCCAAGCGACCGAGCGTTTGGCTGTCGCGCGGCCGCGATTGCTTAGCCTTCAACAGCAGCGCTTCGGCCGCGGGGAAATCGCCCGCGATCACTTGGATCTCGGCTTTCACCCGGAGCGCCGCGGCGTGCTTGGGGTTCTGCTTCAGCGCGTCGTCCGCGAACGTGTCGGCGTCTTTGAGGTCGAACTTCACGAGCGCCGCTTGAGCTTTGCCCGCCAGCGGATCGGCCGCTTTCGGGTTCATCGCCAAGGCTTTGTCGAAGGCGTCGATGGCATCGGGGCGATTGTATTTTTCCAACAGCAACTCCCCGGCGAGTTGCTCGGCGGGCCAGAAGGCCTTATCCGCGACGAGCGCATCCTTGAGCACGTCGTTCAAGATGAAGCGGAATTGCTCCTTCAAATTGTGCCAGCGGGCATTCTCGGCACCGCTGAGCGCCACGTGCAGCAGATCTTCGGGATCGGTGATGTCGTCGTCGGCGTTGCTGCGGGCCGTGTAGTGCTTCACCGCGAGGCGGAAGGTTTTATCGGCGGCATCCACGTCGCCGCGATCGCGTAGGATCCGCGCTTTCGTCCAGATGGCCCGCAGGTGGTTCTTGTCCTTCGCCAGCGCCGCGTCGGCGTCCTTCTCGGCACCGTCCCAATCGCCGAGTTCGTACAGCAGATCGGCCCTTGCCGCGAGCAGGTCGAGGTTGTCTGGGAAATCTTTCTTCGCCGCGTCGAGCACCTTCAATGACACATCGGTGTCACCGACGAGCCGGTGCGACTCAGCAATGCCCACGGCGGCGTAGGGAGCCAGCGTTTTATCTTTGGCCACGGCCGATTCGTAGGCGGTGCGGGCCTCGTCGTAGTTCCCCGCGAGCAACCGCTTCCGTGCCTCGGCGAGCGCGACCTTGTGCGCGGGCACTTTTTTCCCGGCCGGCTTATCCGCTGCCACCGGCGCCGACGGTGCGACGACCAAACACGAGACGGCGAAGAGTGACCAATAAAGAAACGCGCGCATGGCGGGAAATCCGATTTGAATATCAGGGCGACACAATGAACGCTATCGGCGATTGGCTTGGAGTGCAATGTCCGAAACTGCGGGTGATGCGCCGGCCCGCAATTCGCAAAGCAAAAATCCTACCTCACTCCTCGCATTATAGTCACAGCGAACCGCGATTCGGGACCGAGTTTTCCAACCCTTGTCGACGAGTTTGAGCCCTTGTCCGGATGAAGAAGAGATCGTCGTCTGCTTGTCGTCACGCAAGCGCATTCCGGGTGTAGCAATGATTCTTGGCGGTTTTCGTAGTCGCCGGTCCAGCGATCCAGTAGGCCGTGCTCCACAAAACGTGCTTCGGGCTGTTGGCCGAGCTGAATTTCTCACCGGCGGTATACGGAGCTTGAGCATCGAAATCAGATCCTAACAAGAAACTCCAAGAATCGTTGCTACACCCCTACTTCCACTTCGTGTTGATTGCGAATTCGCATTCCATTACTTTGGCCGTTCTCCGGGCAACGGGTGACTGTCTATGGCGGAACGTCCGAAGCGAATTCTGTTTTACGTCCCGGTGGTGTGGCCGGACGATTCCGCCCGCAGCCTCCCGGCTCTGGCCAAAGAGCTCGCCGCCGCGGCGCGGGATCGCGGCGACGAACTGACGCTGCTTGTCACGCCGATGGATCTTTTGGGTGGGGCCGTCGTGTGGCCGGACGGTGCGCGGCTGGCCCGGGTGCTGCCGCCGGCG
>JBBRUN010000494.1:0-4312 GCA_038247765.1 Gemmatales bacterium
AACTTCGGGATCAAAGGCGCCGTGTCGGTCGAGCGCTACAAATCGCGATTGAAGCGCGATATCCACTTCCCGCCGTTTTTGTTCATCAGCGTCATCAACAGTTGCAACCTGCGCTGCCAGGGATGCTGGGTCGATGTCGCGGCGAAACAAAGCATCATTGATGCGGACACATTGAACCGCACCATCAAGGACGCCAAGAAGCACGGCAATTCGTACTTCGGCATCCTCGGCGGCGAGCCGTTCATGCACCCGGATCTGCTCGATGTGTTCGATGCCCACAAGGATTGCTACTTCCAAGTTTTCACCAACGGCCAGCTCATCACGCCCGAAGTCGCCAAGCGGCTGAACCGCGCCGGGAACGTCACGCCGTTGATTTCAATCGAGGGCAACAAAGCCGTCAGCGATGCCCGCCGGGGGCGGTCGGATGTCCTCGCGAAAACGCTCGCCGGGGTCGAGAACTGTCGGAAGGAAGGGATCATCATCGGGGTGGCCAGCAGCATCTGCCAGACGAATATCGACGATCTCGTCCACGAGAATTGGCTGAAGACTTTGATCGACATGGGCGTCCATTACGCATGGTTCCACACGTACCGCCCGGTCGGGCCGAACCCGAATTTCGACTTGGCACTCACCCCCGAGCAGGTGCTGAAGGTGCGCCGTTTCGGCGTGGAAATGCGGGCGAAGCTACCGATCGCCATCGTCGATCCGTACTGGGATCACAACGGCCAAGCCCTCTGCCCGATGGCCACCGGCGTGAGCCACCACATCGGCCCGTGGGGGGACGTGGAGCCTTGCCCGATCATCCAGTTCGCCACCGAGAACATCCACGACAAGAACCGCACCGTCTACGAAATGTTGACGCAGAGCGCTTTCCTGAAAGACTTCCGCGAGGAATCGGCTAAAGTGACACGCGGCTGCATCGTTTTGGAAAAGCCCGCCCTGATTAAAGAACTTGTGATCAAGCACGCCGCCCGCGACACGACCGCCCGCCAGACCGCCATGAAAGAAATCGAAGCGATGACCCCGCGGAACAGCCAGAGCAATCCGGGTAACGAAATCCCCGAGGAGCATTGGGCCTACCGCTTCGCCAAGCGGCGGTGGTTCTTCGGGTTTAATGCTTATTCTTAACTCAGCGACAATTTACATCCTCAGTCCGAACCTTGAACTCGGAACTCTCGATATGCTCTTGCCTTTGTTAACGCTTCCGCGTGCACTTCCGATTCAAAACGACCGCGCGCCGCAGGAGACCATCCCGCAGACGAAGGAGCAGCGCGAGCTGGTTCGGACCCTGGCACAGCGCTACGTGAAGCGCGAGAAGCCGGTGATCCCGCTCTCGCCCGCGGAGCTGAAGATCCACGCCGACAAGCTCATCGGCTACACGGGGCTGGACGCCAAGTTCGGCAACTACATCGCCGTCGTCATCAACAGCGAAGCCTCCCGCGAAGCGCTCGCCACCGTCCCCTTCGAGCGCCGGCTACTCCTGCTGCCGAAGTGCCTGCGCGTCGAGGATCGCTGCCCGGCCCCGTTCGACGAGTTCGGCTTGCTCTGCAAGCAGTGCGGCCTCTGCACGATTCAAGACCTTCAGAACGAAGCCGAGAAACTCGGCTATGCCGTGCTCGTCGCCGAGGGTTCGGCCCTCGTCATGGCCATCATCCAGACCGGTAAGATCGACGCCATCATCGGCGTTTCTTGCCTCTCGGTCCTCGAAAAGGCATTCCCGTACATGGAAGCCGCGGCCATCCCCGGCGTCGCCATTCCGCTGCTGCAAGACGACTGCAAAGACACGGCCGTGGATGTCGAATGGGTCTGGGAGTTCATCCACCTCACGAGCGACGACCGCACCTTCCGCATGGATTTGGAAGTCGTTCGCGCCGAAGTCGACTCCTGGTTCACGCGCGAATCTCTCGACGCGATCATGGGCCTTGGCGACAGCGAGACCGAACGCATCGGCCGCGATTGGCTCGCTCAATCGGGCAAGCGCTGGCGGCCGTTCCTCGTCGCCTGCGCTTGGCGGGCACTCCAAGTCGACACTGAAGTCGCCTTCCCGGCCGACCTCAAGAAACTGGCCATCGCCGTGGAGTGCTTCCATAAGGCGTCGCTGATCCACGACGACATCGAAGACGGCGACGACCTCCGCTACGGCGAAGCGACCGTCCACGCCGTCCACGGGGTACCGGTGGCGCTGAACGTCGGCGACCTGCTGTTGGGTGAAGGTTACCGGTTGATCGCCGAGACTGAAGCCGAACCGGCCGTGCGGGCGCAGATGATCAAAATCGCGGCCGAAGGTCACCGGGCCTTGTGCCTCGGCCAAGGTGCGGAACTGACGTGGGCCAACAACCCCGTGCCGCTGACACCGTTGCAAGTCGCCGAAATCCACCGCCGGAAGACGGCCCCCGCGTTCGAGGTCGCCCTGCGTATCGGGGCCGCGTTCGCCGAGGCCGATGCGGACCTCCACGGCATCCTGAGCGGCTACAGCGAAGCCCTCGGCATCGCCTACCAAATCCGCGACGACATCGACGACCTCACCAACGGCGACGGCGACGACTTGAGCGCCGCCCGCCCGGCCTTCCCGCTCGCCATCGGCTACGAACGGGCCAAGGGCGAAGACCGCGAAGTGTTGGAGCGCATCTGGCGCCGCGCCGCGAATTTGGATGCGACCGAAGCCCGCGAAGTCGTCGAGCGTTTGGGGGCCATCGACCGCAGCAAGCAGATGATGGAGTCGTACAAAGAACAGGCGATCCAGAAGCTGACCGACGTGCAGAACCCGAGTTTGAAAGGCTTGCTCCGCCGCGTGGTGAGCAAGATCTTCGGCGTGGAAGTCAAGAGCTGGTGCAGCGAGTTCGAGTCGCGGAATGCTGCAGGTGGCGCGGTTGTCGCCGAAGCTGTTGGGTGAGTCGGCCGACCTACTTGATCACTCTCTTGAGTGTCCAAATTTGTGTCTTCTCGAGGTCATTTACCGACGCGGGGCGGGGCGATCCCGGAAAGCCCAAGCAGACCGTCAAAGTCTCGCTCCGGAGTTCGTACCTTCCCAATCGGGGTAATTCACCGCCAGTATGATCGAACTCCTTGCGGATAGGATCGAATTTCATTTCTCTTTTTGCGGCATCGGTCGTTACCGCCCAACCGTTTGGTAATGCGGGTTTCGCGATGGGCGGGGGGGTATCATCCGGGGATGTAAGCTGGAAGCTCAAGTCGTTGTTTCGATCGATGACCCAAAACATACCGCCGCCCGATTCTACGACCGTCCGCCCGTCGATGACAACTTTTTCGAAGCTCCAAGTTCCGTACAATACGTCCTTCTTTGTCAATTCTTTCGGCACGGGCGCCGCCGTCGCGGGCGCGGACAAGACTGCGAAGAGGAGCAATGAACGCACGACGAATATCCTTGTGGGTCGAACAGATATAACATACCGCAACTCTTTGGGCCTGTGAAGCCGGCTTTCGGCGGCTAAATGTCAAGGGCTGATCCTGTGAGTTTGAGACTCGAAATGCTGCAGGTGGCGCGGTTGGCGCCGAAGCTGTTGGGCGAGTCGGCTGACCTCGTGTCCGCGTTCCTGCGCAGCCAGCTCCACGCCGACGGCGGCTTCGTCGACCGCGCCGGCAACCCCGACCTCTACTACACCGTCTTCGGCCTCGAAGGGCTGTTCGCCCTCCGGGCCGACTTGCCGATCCGCCAAGTGCTCGGCTACCTGCGATCGTTCGGCGACGGTGCGAAACTCGACTTCGTCCACCTTTCGTGTCTCTGTCGCTGTTGGGCCGGGATGCCGGTCGAAGAGCGCAGCGGCATTCCCGTCGATGCCATCTTGAAGCGGGTCGGGCACTTCCGCAGCGCCGACGGGGGCTACGCTCAAGAACCCCGCGCGGCCGAGGGGACGATTTACGGCTGCTTCCTCGCGCTCGGGGCGTATCAGGATCTCGGCCGCGAACTGCCCGATTCGGCGGGGGTGATCGCTTGTGTGAAGCGCTTGCAGGCGGACGATGGTGGGTTCTCGAATCAGGCCGATGTGCCGATGGGGCTGACCCCCTCCACGGCCGCCGCGGTGACACTGCTACGTCAGTACCACGAACCGATTCCCGATGGGATCGCCGAGTGGTTGTTCAGCCGGCACGCGGACGACGGCGGATTCTTCGCCGTGCCGATGGCCCCGCTGCCCGATCTGCTTTCGACGGCCACCGCACTGCACGCCCTCAGCGGAATGCACGCCGACCTCGGCAAAGTCCGCGAGCCGTGCCTCGATTTCATCGACACGCTCTGGACATCCAAAGGGGGCTTCCACGGCACGTGGGCCGACGATGTGCTCGATGTGGAATA
>JBBRUN010000495.1:0-4312 GCA_038247765.1 Gemmatales bacterium
GATGAGTCGAGCGAGAGCGAGCCGGAAATCGTGGCGGCGGTGTCGCCGTTGAACCCGGCACCGGGAAAAAGTACGACGGAAAATTGCGCCGGGACGATGCGATCTTCGTACCGCATCAGATTCGGCCGAAAGTGGTTGTCATTCCGGCGACGAAGTTGCGGTGTGTGTGTGTGTGTGTGTGTGTGTGTGTGTGTGTGTCTGTGTTGTTGGAGAGCCAGCGGCGAAGTGTGCGGATCATGGTGGCTCGTCCCTCGGCGAGGTCTTGCTTGGGAGGATCGTATACCGGCGTATCACGGCGGTCAATAGGCTGCGGCAACGATTCTTGGAAGTTTCTCGTAGGTCACGCTCTCCGTGACGCCCTATCCATACCGTATGCTCACCGGCGTCCCGACGAGCGCGACCTGCGAAAACGACCCATCTTAGCTTTCGCTGCTTTCGCTGCTTTCGCTGCTTTCGCTGCTTTCAGCAGGGGGGGTGTCGAGAATGACCGAAAGCAGAAATCGAACCAAGTTGGCTCGAAGGGCCTGCCGAAAATCGAACCAAACTTTGACAACCTGACCATACCCATGGTGTATTCGGTGGGTCACGCCAAGATCGCCTTGACAACCTTCGATTCCTCGACGCCCGTGAGGCGCTGGTCGAGGCCTTGGAATTTGTGCGTGAACTTCGCGTGGTCGATGCCGAGGCAGTGGAGGATCGTGGCGTTGAGGTCGTTCACGCCGACGGCGTCCTTCACCGGGTTGTAGCTGAAATCGTCGGTCTCGCCATGGACGATGCCGCCCTTGATCCCGCCGCCGGCGAGCCACATGCAGAAGTTGCGCGGGTGGTGATCTCGGCCGTAGTTATCTTTCGCCACGCCGCCCTGCGAGTAGACCGTGCGGCCGAACTCGCCACCCCAAACGACGAGCGTGCTGTCGAGCAGTCCCTTGCGCTTGAGATCCATCACGAGGGCCGCAGTCGCTTGGTCGGTGTCTTTGCACTGGTTGCCGAGTTCGTTGGGGAGGTTGCCGTGCTGATCCCAGCCGCGGTGGAGAATCTGCACGGCGCGGACGCCGCGCTCGACCAATCGACCGGCGAGCAGAGCGCTGTGGGCGAAGGTTCCCGGCGTCGCCGCACCGGGGCCGTAGAGTTCGAGCGTTTCCTTCGTGACCTTCGACAAATCGACGAGATCCGGGACGCTGCTCTGCATGCGGTAGGCCATTTCGTACTGCGCCATCCGCGAGCGCGTTTCGGGGTCGCCGAATTTCTCGGCGGTGAGGGTGTTCAATTGGCTCAGCGCGTCGAGCATTTGCCGGCGATCCTCGCGGGAGACGCCTTCGGGATCCTTCAAATACAACACGGGATCGCCGCTGCGAAGGGCGACGCCGGAGTATTTGGAAGGTAGGAAGCCGCTCGACCACATGCGCGTGAAGATGGCTTGGCCGTTGCTGCCGGCGGGGAACTTCGGCGTGAACACGACGAAGGACGGCAGGTCGTTGTTCTCGCTGCCGAGGCCGTAGGAAAGCCACGAGCCGATACTCGGTTTGCCGGGGACTTCGCTGCCGGTCATCACGAAGGTGCAGGCGGGGTCGTGGTTGATGGCGCCGGTGTTCACGGTCTTGATCAAGGCGATGTCATCGACGATTTTGGCCGTGTGCGGCAGGAGTTCCGAGTTCACCCACGTGCCGCACTTGCCGGCTCGAACGAATTTGAATTTCGACGGCGCGACGGGGAACTTCCCCTGTCCGCTGGTCATCGTGGTCAGGCGCTGTTTGTTGCGGACGCTCTCGGGCAGGTCCTTGCCGAAGTGATCGACGAGCTTCGGCTTGTAGTCCCAGGTATCGAGTTGGCTCGGCCCGCCGTTCATGTGCAGGTAGATGACCGCCTTGGCCGTCGGCTTGTGGTGCGGGAAGCCCGCCAGCGCCGGGTGGGCCTTGGGTACGGCCGCGCGAGTTTTCTCGGCGGCCAGCATCGCCAGGGCCACTCCGCCGAGGCGGACGCCATCGCCGAAGAATTGCCGGCGTGTCAGTTGAGCCAGATGAGCGAGGAGCGGGTTCATGGGTCAATTCCTCGTCAGTGTTTCATCGAGGTTCAACAGCAGCGTGGCGATCATGGTGTAGGCCGCGAGTTCTGCGGGCTGCATCGTGGCGTTCGGCTTCGTTTCGCCAATCGCGATCAATTTCTTCGCATCCGCCGGGGACTTCGTGTATCGGGCCAAGTGCGCTTCGAGCGCGCCGATGACGATCCGCGATTCTTCCGAAGTCGGCTGGCGGGACAACAGAATCTGGAATGCAAAGGCGATCCGTTCGGCGGGTGTCGCGCCGCCCTCTGCGATCAGGCGCTCGGCGAGGGCGCGGGCCGCTTCGACGTGCTGCACATCGTTCATCAGTTGCAGCGCTTGCAGCGGCGTGTTGCTGCGATCGCGCCGGCTGCACGGTTGCTTGCGGTTCGGCGCATCGAAGTTCGCCAAGAATGGCGGCGGGGCCGTGCGTTTGAAGAACGTATACAGGCTGCGGCGGTAGAGGGCCGAGCCGGTGTCGGGTTTGTAGTTGCGTGTATTGGAGCCTGTGTAGGCCACCGGCTCCCAGATGTTGTCGGGTTGGTACGGCCGTACGCCCTTGCCGCCGAGGGTCGGGTTCAACAGCCCGCCGACGAAGAGCGCGTTGTCGCGGACTTGCTCGGCATCGAGGCGGAAACGCGGGCCGCGCGCCAGCAGGCGATTCTCCGGGTCGAGCTTCAGCAACTCCGGGCCGACTTGGGACGACCGCCGGAAGGCAGCGGATGTCACGAGCCTTTTCACCAGCGCCCGGCGATCCCAGCCGCCATCGCGGAAGCTGGCCGCGAGCCAATCGAGCAATTCGGGGTGCGTCGGCGGTTCGCCCTGCGCGCCGAAATCGTTGGCGTTCTTGGCGAGGCCGGTACCGAAGAACTGCTGCCAGAGGCGATTGACGTAGACACGGGCCGTCAGCGGGTTCTCCGGGCCGGCGATCCAATTGGCGAAGTCGAGTCGGTTACCGCGCGCCGCGGCTTTCTTCATCGGCGGCAGGAAATGCGGGCTGTCGGGTTCGACCTTCTCGCCTGGTTTGTCGTACTGGCCCCGCAGCATAATGTGGGCCTGCCGGGGAGTCGGGGCGTCGCGGAAGATCATCGAGCCGGGAATCGTGTCGTCGAGCTTCTTGCGTTCGGCCGTCAGTGCCGTGCGCGTTTTGATCAGCGGGCTTTGCCGGGTACCCGCGGCGAAGCCGACGAGCGCGGCGACGTTCTTCGGCTCCGGCTTGATCGCCGCGATGTCCGCATTGAGTTTGGCGAGCTTCGCATCGAAGTCGGCGAGTGCCTTTTCTTGTCCCGGTGAGGATAACTTCACCGAAGGTTCGTGCAGCAACACGTTGCCATCGAGCGGCGAACCGGCGGCGGAATAGAAGAAGGCGTAGAGCGAGTAGAAGTCCTTGGCGGTGATCGGGTCGAACTTGTGGTCGTGGCACTGGGCGCACCCGGCCGTGAGGCCGAGCCAAGTTTCGGACGCGACGGCGGCGCGGTCGACGGCGTTGCGGAAGTGCCATTCGGCATCGATCGACCCACCTTCGCCGGTGGTCACGTTGCAGCGGTTGAAGCCCGTGGCGACCAGTTGATCGCGCGTCGGATTCGGCAGCAGGTCGCCGGCGAGTTGTTGGACGCTGAATTTGTCGAACGGAAGATTGTCGTTGAAGGATCGCACGACCCAATCTCGGTAGGGCCACGTGCCGCGCTCGTTGTCGAGGTGCAGGCCGTGGGTGTCGCCGTAGCGGGCGAGGTCGAGCCAGTGCCGGGCCATCTCTTCGCCGTACTGCGGAGTCGCCAAGTAGTGATCGACCATGCGCTCGTACGCGCCCGGCTTGGTATCGTCGAGGAACGTTTTGGAATCCTTCGGCGTCGGCGGCAGGCCCGTGAGCGCGAACGCCGCGCGGCGGATCAGCGTCGGCTTGTCGGCTTCTCCGGTCGCGGTCAGGCCGAGTTTGCCGAGGCGTTCGTTCAAGAACGCATCGACCGGATTGTTCACCGTACCCTTCGTGTTGGCGGGAACGACGGGCGCCTGCAACGGCGTGAACGACCAGTGCGGTTCGTAGACCGCACCGGCGGTCACCCACTTCGTCAGCGTCTCTTTCTGAGCCGGCGTCAACTTCTTGTGCGGGCCGGGCGGCGGCATCATCTCGGTTTCGTCCGCCGAGAAGATACGCCGGACCGCCTCGCTTTTCTCCGGCTTGCCGGCGACGAAGGCCGTCGTGCCCGCCTTCGTGGGCTTGGTCGCCGACTCCTGTTTGTCGAGCCGCAGTCCCGCTTTCTGCTGGCTCGGCCC
>JBBRUN010000496.1:0-4307 GCA_038247765.1 Gemmatales bacterium
GAAATCGTGGGGTGAAGCTTACCCGACGCGCCAGCGGGCGAGTTCTTTCTCGTCCAACTCGACGCCGAGGCCGGGACCGTCTGGGATCATCGCATACGGCGGACCGAGGTCGAGTGGCTGGGTAATGACTTCGCCATCGTGGTAGAACGGGCCGATGGTGTCGGCCGGGAACGCATCGCAATCCACTTCCGGGAACGCGGCCGCGATGTGCAGCATCGCCGCGGTGCCGATGCCGAGTTCGAGATTGCTCCCGATAGTGCAGCGGATGCCAGCCGCCTTCGCCACTGCGATGATCTCGGCGGTCGCGGCGATCCCGCCGTGCTTGCCTGGGTAGACGCTCAGGATGTCAGCGGCGCGGTGCATCGTGAGCAGCCAAGCATCTTGTAGGGTGAAGACGCTTTCGTCCGCCATGATCGGGGCGGGCGTATCGCGGCGCAGCTCGGCCATCGCCGCGGGATCGCCAGCAGGAATCGGCTGCTCGGCAAACAAGAGATTCACATCGGCGAGTTGGCGGAGGCAGTACTTCGCTTGTTGGATCGTCCAGCCGCAGTTCGCATCGACGGTCACCGGGATATCCGGCCCCGCCACTTCGCGCACGGCCCGAACGCGGGCGATGTCGGTTTCGGGATCGAGCCCGACTTTCACCTTCACGCAAGTCACGCCGAGTTTCAAGTGCTGCTCGGCCATCAGCCGCGAGCCTTTGATGTCCCGCGCCCAGACGACGAGTTTGATGCGGACGCGATCGCGCACCTTCCCGCCGAGGAGTTGATAGACCGGCATGTTCGCCGCCTTCCCGGCGATGTCCCAGAGGGCCATCTCGACGGCTGCTTTGATGAACGGGTTCAGTTTGATGATGAAGTCCATCGCCCGCCGCGCTGCCGTGATGTCGCGTGGCTCGGTGCCGACTAGCATCGGCGCAATGTAGTCGCGAATCACCGACATCGCTCCGGCTTGGGTCTCGCCGGACCAAAGCCCCGAGATGGTCGCCTCGCCCAATCCGACGAGGCCGGCGTCGGTGTGGACCTTCACCAGGACGTATGGCGACACTGCGTGTTCGCCGTGCGCGGTCTTGGCCGTGAGGCCCTTCTTCAGCGGCACGCTGATCGGGATCGGTTCAATAAGGGTGATTTTCATTTGACTTACTCCAAGCATTTCCGCAGTACGTTTGCGGTGATTCGCGACACGTCGTCATCTACTGGCAGCGACAACACATAGTTGATCGAGCCGACCGAGAATACGCGACCGCCTGACGGCGTTTCGAGAACGACCATCTCGGCCCCGCCATCGTCCGGGTTCATGCCTTTGGCGAGTAACTGCAAGCCTCTCGGCGAACTCGGCGAAATTTTATCGGTCTCGTGGCCGGAGGCTCCCCCGGGGCAGCGCCGATGCAAGCACTTTTCGCCGAAGGTGTCGCCGATTTTCAGGCCCGTTCCCGCGAAAGCCCAGTGATCCGCATCGATGACGCGGTACGGGGCACCGGTCATTGCACCGGTCGTCGTGAAGACGACGCCGAGCAGATTGGCTTCGGATTCGTGCCGCATGTCGAGGCGGCTTTCCTTGCCACCATAGCCCGCGATGTCCAGTCCCGTTAGCTTCTCGTTGTGGCAGACCATCGACCCGTCGAGCCGCAGTTCCACTTCGCAGTTCAGGCCGTTTCCGCCTAGGTAGAGCAGCTTGCCGCCCTGCTCGAAAACCCAGCACTTTACCTTGTCGTACATGGCTCGCGTCCAGTATTCAGGGTGCACACTCAGGATGAGCACGCGATACGCCGACAAATCGAGTACGCCGGAATCGAGCTGGGTTTCGGCGTAGTAGTCGTAGTCGAAGCCTTCTCGTTCGAGCCAGCCGAGGAGTCGCCACTCGGCCGGGGCAAGGTGGCACGCTTGCCGGCCTTCGATGGGGTCGGTGATCTTCTCCGCGAAGTCGATGTGATTGAACGGCTCCGGACGGTCGAACGAAAGCGGCGGGTAGCTGTCCGCGTTCCAAGTGAAGAAACCAGAATCCGAGTAACGCTTCAATTCGCCGCGCGAGTTTACTGTCGGAGTCGGCGGCAGTCCGTCGGCGTGGATGTAGTTGCTGCGGCCACCGAAGCGGTTGTAGGCGTTCCAAGTGACGTTCGAGGCAAGCACGGCGATCTTCGCCTTTGGTTTCGCCGGTGCGACGATCCAGGGGAATGAAAACTGCCGACCGGACGCCGTGGAAGCGCGGAAATAGTGCAGCCCGCTGCGTTCAGGGGCCGCGACGTGCTGCGAATGGACTGAGTTCGCGTAGCCAATCTCGTTCCAGCGCACACCGGTCTTGGTGTAGTCACCGTCGGGTGTCGTCTGCATCACCGCGCGCGGAGCGTGTTCGTCGTGCCAGCCGAGGGGACGGATGAACTCTGGTTCCCAGCCGTAGCGCCAGAGTTCGAGCTTGTACGGCTCGACCGAATGCACACGGAACTCGGACTCCTGATTCGAACGCACCCACTTGGGCCATGCGTAGCCAAGGAGGTCATCGGTCAGCAGGCGAAACTGATGCGGTGCACGGGATGGGAGTGTGATGCGGCTGAACTTCGCGCCGTACCCAGACTTCTGCACGACGACTCGGTACTCGCCCGGCGGCAATTCGGCGTACACCGCCCCGGATGCGCGCGAACGCGCTTCCCACGACTGCCCGCGAGCATCGATGAACTCAAAGAGTACATCCGACAGTGCGGAGTAACTTTCATCGCTGGCACAACCGATCAACATCGCTCGCTCCTTCCCGGGTATTCCACCAGAGTTTCGCGCCGAACGCGAGAGAATCGCTGATACACTCATCTCCCATGCCGCCTTCCGACTCCGAACGACCGTCGCGTGCCCGCTTCGTCCTCGCCCTCTGGCTGTGCGGGCTTTCCTCCGTGCTCTACCTCGACCGCGTCTGCATGTCGCAAGCGATCAAGCCGATCCAAGAGGAACTCGACCTCACGAACACGCAGATGAGCTTCGTCATGATGGCGTTCACTTTGGCATACGGACTCTTCGAAATTCCGACCGGCCGGCTCGGTGACCGGCACGGATCGCGGTCGGTACTGACGCGGATCGTCGTATGGTGGTCGGTCTTCACGGCACTCACCGGGGCGTGCTCAGGGTTTATCACCCTGCTTTTGGTACGGTTCTTGTTCGGAGCTGGGGAGGCGGGGGCGTTCCCAAATGCCGCGCGGGTGATCGCCCGGTGGTACCCCGTGCGCGAACGCGGTCGCGTGCAAGGGGTGATGCTCGCCGCGGCGCAGTTCGGAGCAGTCGCGGCCCCGGCCGCAACGGCGGGGTTGATCGAATTCCTCGGCTGGCGCTGGACGTTCGCCATCTTCGGCCTTTTCGGGCTCGCATGGGCCGCCGGGTTCTGGTGGTGGTTTCGCGATGACCCGGCGACTCACCCGTCGGTGAACGCCGCCGAGTTGGCCATCATTCAGATCGACGGCACGACCATGACTCTCGGCAAAGCCGAATCGATTCCCTGGCGCCAGATCTTCCGCAATCGGGGCATTTTGGTTCTCGGGTCGATCATGATCCTCGGCTCGTTCTATTCCTACTTCTTCTACTCTTGGTTTCCCAAGTACCTCACGGCCGCGCGTGGCATCGATAACCTCCGCTCCGGCACCCTCGCCTCCATCGTCATCGGCGGCTCGGCGGTCGGGATGTTGCTCGGCGGCGGGATCGCGGATCTGATACCGCGACTCTCCTCGGATCCGGTGCTGGCGAAGCGCCGCCTCTGTGTGGGGTGCTACCTCACCGCAGCCGGGTGCCTGTTCGCGGGCATCCGCTGCGACAATGCTTTCGCACTGGCCGGGCTCTGGGGCGCGTCGTTCTGCGCGATGCACGTCACGCTGCCGATTTGGTGGTCGGTCGCCATCCCGCAGTGCGGCCGGCATGTCGGCGTGATCTTCGGGCTGATGAACGGCGTCGGAGTGATCGGGGCGATGGCATCGCAGTTTTTCGTCGGCCGTTTCTCGGATTGGCGAGCAAGTGAAGGCTTCACAGGGCGTGAACAGTGGGACCCGATGTTCGATGTCTATGTCATCGGGCTTATTCTCTCGTCAGTCGCATGGTGGCTCTACAGAGTTCGACCGCTGGACGATGACCGCTCATCGATTCAAGCGTGCCCCTCGACCACGGTCGCCAGATAGGCTTCTACTTCGGCGAGGTGACGCTGTCGCCTCGCGGTAAGCTCAACCCACATGGCCGACGTCACCCAACTCCTGGCCGCCGCTGCCGTCGGGGATCCGAAAGCCGCGGCCGACCTGCTCCCGCTCGTCTACGACGAGTTGCGGAAGCTCGCCGCCGCCC